>JAZUKG010000060.1:0-62759 GCA_045643145.1 Lachnospiraceae bacterium
AACTGTCTGAACTTGAATATCCAAATTACTATCCGACTCTCTCAACAAGTTCTGAATCTGTAATACAAATTCCTCAAAATTCATATTATTCATAACATTCCTTCCTTTCATTTATTTTGGAAGGGGATTGTAACGGATTTACTATACTTTTTCAACACTTTGTTATTCTTGTTATTTACGGTCATCAATATCTGTTTCCATATGCCTAATCTTCACACACCCCCTGAGCGCGTGAAGATATGTGCACTTTTTTCCGAAGATTATCGAATATTATCAGTGTTTTTAGTAGCTTTTATTACAGGCTGTATTCCACCTTTTTAAGCTATTTCATTCCTATCCATTAGTCCTCCAAATCCCCTGGGAAGCCCATAAATCCTATATTTGCGCCATTTCATCAATAAAAAAGACACTCCACATTGCTGTGAAGCTACAATAGCACCTCGATTACGCGTTGCACCATTCGCAGAAGCTTCGCTTCTGGCTCATGTCGCGCTGGCGATATATATAAACAAGCTACTAGCCGTGCTCATTCATAGCCCTTCGGGCTATTTCATCGCGGGCTAGCGCACTATAAACGCAAAAAAATAACGCCCTTGGAATGCAAGCATTCCAGGGCGTAATTGTTTCGCGTTTGCACGACTTGTAGCTTTCGCGGATTATCTCTTTGAGAACTGTGGAGCACGACGAGCTGCTTTGAGACCGTATTTCTTACGTTCTTTCATACGTGGATCACGTGTTAAGTATCCAGCTTTCTTAAGAACTGGTCTGAAGTCAGCATCTACTGTAAGAAGAGCTCTAGCGATACCATGTCTGATAGCACCAGCCTGTCCTGTGTATCCGCCACCCTTAACATTTACATTGATGTCGAACTTTTCAACGTTATCTGTAGCAACTAATGGCTGACGAACGATAACCTTTAATGTTTCTAATCCAAAATATTCATCAAGACTTCTCTTGTTGATTGTGATGTTACCCTTACCTGGGGTCATATATACTCTAGCGATTGATTTTTTTCTTCTACCTGTTCCATGGAATGTAGTTGTTTTAGCCATTTTATTTTTCTCCTTTCAAGCTATTAAAATGTTAAAACTTCTGGCTTCTGAGCCATCTGCTGATGTTCTGCACCTGCATAAACATGAAGCTTTGTATACATCTGTCTTCCTAAAGGTCCTTTTGGAAGCATGCCTTTAACTGCAAGCTCGATAACTCTTTCAGGCTTCTTTTCAAGCATTTCTTTTAATGTAGCTTCCTTCATTCCACCTACGTAGTCTGAATGATGATAATAAATCTTCTGATTTAATTTCTTACCTGTTACTTTAACCTTTGCAGCGTTGATAACTACTACATAATCACCTGTATCGATATGTGGTGTAAAGATAGGTTTGTTTTTACCTCTTAATACTTTAGCTACTTCTGAAGCTAAACGTCCTAATGTCATGTCTGTAGCATCTACTACATACCATTTTCTATCGATTGTAGCTGGACTAGCCATAAATGTTTTCATCTTTTACCTCCAAACTAATAACAAATCGTTGTCTCGTTTATTCGCTCTTCTTCTGGGAAATTGGAAGAAAAGCCTCTATTTCCTGGCTTTATGTGCACTCACCGGGGCTTTGGTTTATGCCACATAAGTCGCCACCGTGAAATATTATATGATAGGAGCCCCTACTGTGTCAAGACTCTTTTTCTATTTCATACTGTTTTAATACCAGTCCCTGTGGCGGTGCCGTAGGGCCTGCCAAATCTCGGTTTCTCTTTTCCATGATTTCCGGTATTTCTTCCGGATTTATTCTGCCTCTTCCGACCTCTATTAAGGTACCTGCCAGAATTCTCACCATATTATATAAAAAACCGTTTCCGGTTACACGAAAAACAATCTCCTTTGCATTCTCTCCTATTTTCTCCTCATCCACCTCAAAGGAATAAATGGTTCTGACCGTACTTTGTATTTCCGGCTTAAAGGTAGAAAAACTAAAGAAATCATGTTCTCCCACAAAATACTTTGCTGCCTCCTTCATTTTATCTATATCAAGCTTTATATAGGTAAAATGATGATACAGGCGATATACAGGATTAGGAAACTCTGCATTATATATCTTGTACTCATAGGTTTTACGTGTATTTACTTTTCGCGGATGAAAATCCCCATCCACTTCCATTGATTTTTGAATCTTTATATCCCGGGGAAGTGTCTGATTCAGTGCATATGAAAATTTCTCTCCCGGCATTTTTGCATCCGTATCAAAAACTGCCAGATTACCCAAAGCATGAACACCGGCATCCGTACGACTGGCACCGATCACCTTGATATCCTCATGTAAAAATTCAGAAAGGCACCGATTTAATTCGCCCTCTATGGTTTTGACACCGGGCTGCAACTGCCATCCGGAATAATTGGTTCCGTCATATGCTACTACAAGCATTACTCGTTTCATATTCTTTTCCCTTGCGTCGATTTTTCGGTTCGTTCCTTCTATTGGGGTATATCCGTTTGCTGATAAAAAGTTTGAAATATCCTCTCAAAATCATTTACCACGGAATAAAACGACCGATTGCTATGATTCCTGCCAAATATATAAGTAAAACAATATATCCAACAAAATCTCTCTTCGCATAAACCAATGGTTTCATCTTGGTTCTGTTTTCGCCGCCGTTATAGCATCTGGCTTCCATCGCCATCGCCAAGTCATTGGCTCTTCGAAATGCTGAAATAAAAAGCGGAACCAAAATCGGAATGAGCGCTTTCACTCTTTTTAATAATCCACCACTTTCAAAATCTGCACCTCTTGCCATCTGCGCCTTCATAATCTTATCTGTTTCTTCCAATAAAATAGGAATAAAACGAAGTGCAATCGACATCATCATTGCGATTTCATGCACCGGCACCTTTATTTTATTTAATGGTTTTAACAATTTTTCCAAACCATCAGTTAACTGATTTGGTGTGGTTGTTAATGTCATAAGGGACGATCCGACTATCAATAAGATCAGACGAATCGCCATATATACAGCATTTGTGATACCTTCTTTTGTAATTTTAATAATTCCGTACTGAAACAATGCTTGTCCCGGAGTAAAAAACAAATTAAAAGATGCAGTTAAAAGCAGAATAAATACAATTGCTTTTAATCCTCTGATAATGTAGGAAAACGGTACCTTGGACAGCTTGATCATAGCCGCTAAAAAGACTACTGCCAAAATATAAGGCACTGCCTTTGTATACAAGAATAATGATACCAAGTATAAAATAGTTCCTACCAGTTTCACTCTCGGATCCATACGATGTAAAACGGAATCAGCCTTGTAATATTGACCAATCGTAATATCTCGAATCATGAGATGACTCCTTTTTTATGATAATGCTTTCAAAATTTCGTCTCTTGCCTGTGCAATCGTTGTTACGTCATCACTGACGTCAAATCCTTCTTTTTTCAGTCCCTGCATAACATATGTCACCATTGGAGATGCAAGTCCGATTTCTTCCAGCTCTGCGGTATGTGTGAATACCTTTTTCGGTTCATCGTCATACATAACACAGCCCCTGTTCATAACTATGATACGATCTACGTAATTTGCCACGTCCTCCATACTGTGTGAAACCAAAACAATGGTAATTCCGGTTTCTTTCTGGAGATTTTTAATCATATCCAGTATTTCATCCCTGCCCTGAGGATCCAGACCGGCAGTCGGTTCATCTAAAACCAGTATTTCCGGTTCCATCGCCAATACTCCTGCAATGGCAACTCTTCTTTTTTGTCCTCCGGACATATCAAATGGTGACTGATAAAAATATTCATCACCCAATCCGACCTTTTTCAATGCGCTGTATGCTCGCAGTTCTACTTCCTTTTGATCAAGACCCAGGTTTTTCGGTCCAAAGCAGACATCCTTGAATACATCCATCTCAAACAGCTGATGTTCCGGATACTGAAAAACCAGTCCGACCTTACTTCTTAAATATTTTCTGTCATAATCTTTATCAAAAATATCCTCACCATGGAAATAGATATGTCCCTTTGATGGTTTAATCAAACCATTCAAATGCTGTACCAAAGTTGATTTACCCGATCCTGTATGACCAATCAGACCGATAAACTGTCCCTTTGGGATCACCAGATTCACATCATTCAAGGCTTTTACTTCCATAGAAGTACCTTCCTCATAAATACAGCTTACATGATCTATTACCAAAGATAATTCATCTTTTTTCTTATCATCCATACTAACTACTTCCTGCCTTATCTCGCCGGTTTACATTTTTTGATTTCTTCAATTAATTCTTCTTTTGTCAGAATACCCTCTTTTAAAGGAAGTCCGCTCTTTTTCAGTTCATGTGCCAAAAGCGTGACACCGGGTACTGACAAACGAAGACTTTGCAGCTTCTCTACCTGAGAGAATATTTCTCGAGGAGTCCCCTGCATTTCGATATGTCCCTTATCCATAACATATACTTTATCAGCATAGATTACTTCTTCCATATAATGTGTAATCAGAATCACTGTAATGCCTTCCACATCATTCAGTGCTCTGACCGCTCTGATTACTTCCTTACGACCATTTGGATCGAGCATCGCTGTCGGCTCATCTAAAATAATACACTTTGGATGCATTGCCAGAACACCTGCAATCGAAACTCTTTGCTTCTGTCCGCCGGAAAGCTTATTTGGAGATTTATCCTTGAACTCATACATTCCGACTGCTTTTAAGCTTTCTTCCACACGCTGCCAGATTTCCTTTGTCTCGATTCCGAGGTTTTCAGGCCCAAATCCAACGTCTTCTTCTACAATCTGGCCAATGATCTGATTGTCCGGATTTTGGAATACCATACCGGCACTTCTTCTGATATCTAAAAAGTTATTTTCATCCAAAGCATCTTTTCCATCTACAAAGATTGTACCTTCAGACGGAGAAAGAATCGCATTAAAATGTTTGGCCAGCGTAGACTTTCCACTTCCGTTATGACCGAGAATTGCAATAAAATCTCCCTGCTTTACATCGAGATCTACATGATCAATTGCTGTGGTAATACCTTCCACATTGCCTTCATCATCTCTTCGAATATATTCAAATAATACATTTTTTGCTTCTATAATATTCATCTATTACCTAACCCTATTCCTTTCAAAGTGAAAAGAGTATTAAAATCTACCGTGTCCCATTTTACATGGTTTACACCTTAAATGCAAGAAAAAAGGACATCCTTAGATGTCCTTTCCTTATCTTTGAATTATACTAACTCAAGCAATACTTCCATTGCTCCGTCACCTTTACGCTGACCGATCTTAACGATACGAGTGTAACCACCCTTACGATCTGCATATTTAGGAGCGATTTCATCAAACATTTTTGCAACCATGTCGATTTCTTTAGTATTTCTCTTCTTTCCAGCATTCTGTGTTGGAACTTCTTTTACTGAGTATAATACCTGAAGCATCTGACGTCTTGCATGAAGTCTTGAAGGAAGGTCTTTTTTGATTTCCTTTTCTACTTCGTCATAAACTGTAACTTTCTTTCCATCAACAACTTCTTTTACTCTCTTGCCATCAGCATCTTTACGAGCTACTTTAGCAGTTACAGTAACTGTTTCGAAGTTATCTTTTTCTTTTACAGCTAATGTGATAAGCTTTTCAGCAATTTTCTTTACTTCTTTTGCTTTAGCTTCTGTTGTAACGATCTTTCCGTTGTATAAAAGATTTGTTACCTGATTTCTAAGTAATGCTTTTCTCTGGTCTGATGTTCTACCAAGTTTTCTGTACTTTGCCATTTTAAATGTCCTCCATTCATGGTGAATCCGGCATTGCTCTTTGGTCTTATATACCGAATCGTGTTTTGTTTCCATTCATGGTCCGCCACACCGATGCTCATCGGTCTTATCCGGTATGTGGGGCCTATATATTTGATTTGTCCAAAAGACAAATTCCAAATATCAAATTACGTTCAAATTAGAGTTCTTCACCTGAGTTAAGTTCTAATCCGAGTTCTTTTAATTTAGCAAGAACTTCTTCTAATGACTTACGTCCTAAGTTACGAACCTTCATCATATCATCTGAAGTCTTGTTTGTAAGTTCTTCAACAGTATTGATACCTGCTCTCTTTAAACAGTTGTATGAACGAACTGATAATTCAAGTTCATCAATGCTCATTTCAAGAACTTTTTCCTTTTCATCATCTTCTTTTTCAATCATAACTTCTGCTCTCTGAGCGCTTTCTGAAAGGTCGATGAAAAGTCCTAAATGCTCACTTAAAACCTTAGCAGCTAAGCTAACTGCTTCATCAGGCTGTAATGTACCATTTGTATATACATCTAAAGTAAGCTTATCATAGTCTGTTACCTGGCCAACACGAGTATTTTCTACTGTCATGTTAACTCTTTCAACAGGTGTGAAGATAGAATCTACAGCGATTACTCCGATAGGAAGATCTTCTGTTTTGTTCTTATCTGCACTTACATAACCTCTACCTTTAACGATAGTGAGTTCCATATATAACTTGCTTTCTCTACCACCACAAAGTGTAGCGATTACCTGATCAGAGTTGATAATTTCAACATCTGAATCACATGTAATATCAGAAGCACGAACAACACCTTCACCTTCAAACTCAATATAAGCTGTCTTAGGTTCATTTGTTGAACTGCTGTTCTTAATAGCTAAGCTCTTTAAATTCATGATGATTTCAGTTACATCTTCCTTAACTCCAGGAATTGAACTGAATTCATGCTGAATTCCTTCAATCTTAACCTGGCTGATTGCAGCACCCGGTAAAGAAGAAAGCATAATTCTTCTGAGTGAATTACCTAATGTAATTCCATAACCGCGCTCTAATGGCTCAACTACGAATCTGCCATATTTGTTGTCCTCTGAAATTTCAGCTACCTCGATATTAGGTCTTTCAAAATCAAACACTGTAAATACCTCCATAACAAATCTGTGTTAATGCTTATTACTGTGTCAAATATCCATTTAAGTCGACAAAATCCAAAGACCAAATTTGGCCTTTGGTTTTGTTTATTTATCTTATTTAGAATATAATTCGACGATAAGCATTTCGTCAACAGGTACATCAATCATTTCTCTTGCAGGAAGTGATTTAACAGTTCCCTTTAATCCTTCGATATCCTGATCTAACCATTCTGGAACTAATCTTCCTTCTGTTACTTCAACGATATCTTTATATCTCTGTAAACTCTTTGATTTTTCTCTGATTTCGATTACATCACCAGCTTTGATAAGGTAAGAAGGGATATTTACTCTCTTACCATTTACAAGAACATGCTTATGATCAACGATCTGTCTAGCTTCTCTTCTTGTTCTAGCAAAACCAAGACGGAAAACTACGTTATCTAATCTTCTTTCAAGAATGATCATTAAGTTTTCACCAGTTAAGCCCTTCATCATATCAGCTCTGTCGTAGTAGTTACGGAAAGGTTTTTCAAGTACACCGTAGATGAATTTAGCTTTCTGTTTTTCACGAAGCTGAAGAGCATATTCACTTGGTTTCTTATTAGCTCTTACTAACTGACGATTTGACTTTTTGTCATATCCGAGAACGCTTGGTTCAAGACCAAGTGATCTACATCTTTTTAATACAGGAACTTTATTTACTGCCATTATTTTTTCCTCCTAATATTGTTTACAACGCTAAAGCGTTTTCCTCCAACATTTTTTACTTATATTCTAATATCCACGTTTCTTAGTCAAAAAATGTTATGCAATGAGCATTATACACGACGACGCTTTGGTGGACGACAACCATTGTGTGGTACCGGTGTTACGTCACGGATACTGGTTACTTCAAGTCCACATGCCTGTAATGCACGGATAGCTGCTTCACGTCCTGAACCAGGACCTTTAACCATTACGTCTACAGTCTTTAATCCATGTATTAATGCTGCCTTTGTAGCAGTTTCTGCTGCCATCTGAGCTGCATAAGGAGTAGATTTCTTTGAACCTCTAAATCCAAGACCACCAGCACTTGCCCAGCTAAGAGCATTTCCTTCGTTATCTGTCAATGTAACAATAGTATTGTTAAATGATGCCTGGATATGTGCCTGTCCATGTTCAACGTTTTTCTTTACACGCTTCTTTGTTACTTTTTTTGCAACCTGTTTAGCCATAATTAAACTAACCTACTTTCTTTCTTACTAAATCCTTGGTGGATTATTTCTTCTTATTTGCTACTGTTCTCTTTGGACCTTTTCTAGTTCTGGCATTGGTCTTTGTCTTCTGTCCACGAACCGGAAGTCCTTTTCTGTGACGGATACCACGATAGCATCCAATTTCCTGTAAAGTCTTGATGTTCATAGCGATTTCTCTTCTTAAATCACCTTCTACAACCTGTGTAGCATCAATTACTTCACTGATTTTCTTTACTTCATCGTCTGTTAAATCACGACAACGAGTATCTGGATTAACACCAGCTTCTGTTAAAATACGAGTAGAACTTGTTCTGCCGATTCCGTAGATGTAAGTTAAACCGATTTCAACACGTTTGTCTCTAGGTAAGTCAACACCTGCAATACGAGCCATTTTTCTTTCCTCCGTTTTCCGGGTACCTTTTTGGCACCTAAACTTTCTTGTTACTAATTGACTGGGGCATAAACACAAAAATACCCAGTCGGACATCGTAACCAGTTCTTCGAACCGATTGCCCGACCTTTCCGATACTAAGCTTCTTTCTTCTCGGTATCAATAAGTAATTTTCCGTAGGCTCACTACGTAAAATTATCTTAATCAGCTTTTCTATGACGGTAGAAAAACTGTCAGCCGCTTCTTGTTACAGAATTAAACTTTTGGTCTGTTAATTAATAATTAACCCTGTACCTGTTTGTGTTTTGGGTTTTCACAGATGATTCTGATTTTACCCTTTCTCTTGATTACTTTGCACTTTTCGCAAATTGGTTTTACTGATGATCTAACTTTCACGTTAAACCCTCCTTTCAAAAAAAAGACCGTCTTGTATTATAGCATGGTGATTTACTTATTGCAATAGGATTTCCAAAAGAAAATGCCATATATACAATAAAAATCACGAATACCCTTATTTATCTCTCCAAATGATTCTTCCTTTTGATAAATCATATGGTGACAATTCAAGCGTTACTTTATCTCCAGGCAGAATACGAATAAAATTCTGTCTGAGCTTTCCGCTGATATGTGCAAGCACTTTATGTCCGTTTTCGAGTTCTACCTGGAACATTGTATTTGGTAATTTTTCAATAACTGTTCCTTCAATTTCAATGACATCTGCTTTAGACATTTGAATCCTCCATTTCGCTTTGTTTACTAAGTTTTAAAGCTCTTTTTATTTCTTCATCTCTGACCGGCTGCTTTTCATTCAGCTTAGCAGCCAGTTCAGAAAGAATATCTGATTTCGTATAACAGATTTGAATATGTTTTTTCCTTTTCTTTTTTGGTTTAGAAAATGTCTTATAAACGCCGTCTGCGAGCCAAACAAATTCATCTGTTTCTTCTATAATAATATACCATTTGTCTTTGTCATGACCGGCCTTTGCCTTTGCTAATAAGCCTAACATATTCGTTTCCTTTTCTATTTTATATTAATGTCAGAATTTCCGGTTCGCCGCTTGGTAATACTACAATTGTATTTTCATAATGAGCCGAATATGTTCCGTCCTCAGTTACGACTGTCCAATCATCATCTAACCATTCCACATCGCTGCGTCCCATGTTAATCATCGGTTCTACAGCCAATGTCATACCGGCGCAAAGCTTAACGCCTCGCTTCTTTTGTCTGAAGTTTGGAATTTGCGGATCTTCGTGAAGTTTCTTTCCGATTCCGTGTCCAACCAAATCAGTTACAATACCATATCCGAACTGGCTGATATAATCATCAATTCGGTTTGAAATATCATGAAGGTGATTTCCGGCTACTGCCATCTTAATTCCTTCAAAGAAGCTTTCCCTGGTTCTGTCAATTAAAAGCTGTGCTTCAGGACTGATTTCACCAACACCATATGTTCTGGCTGCATCGGAATGATAGCCATCATATATCAAACCGGCATCCAAACTTACTATATCGCCCTCTTGCAAAATGCGGTTTGCTTTCGGAATTCCGTGAACTACTTCGTCATTGACTGATACACAAATAGAAGCCGGAAAACCGTTATAATTCAAGAAATTAGGAATACCACCTAATTTACGAATCAACTTTTCGCCTGCAGTATCAATTTCCAACGTAGAAATACCCGGTTTGATCATTTCACCGAGTGCTGCGTGAACCTCTGCGAGACGTTTGCCTGATTCTCTCATTTTGTCGATTTCTTTTGCAGATTTCACTGTTACTGCCATAATCTTATTCTCCTAAGATAGATACGATTGCTTTGAATACATCCTGCATATCAACCGTACCGTCTACTGCTTTTAATACACCCTTAGCTTCATAGAAGTCAATAAGTGGCTGTGTCTGTTTGTGGTATACATCCAAACGATTCTTAACTGTTTCCGGCTTATCATCGTCACGAAGGATTAAATCGTTACCACATCTGTCACACTTGCCTTCTGTTTTAGGTGGAATATGTACAACATGATAGGTTGCACCACAGTTTACACAAGCACGTCTGCCTGACATTCTGTTGATGATATTTTCATCCGGTACATCTACGTTGATTGCATAGTCAATTGCATCACCAAGTTCAGAGAGTGCTTTGTCAAGAACTTCTGCCTGAGGAATTGTTCTTGGGAATCCGTCTAATACGTATCCGTTCTTGCAGTCATCCTGAGCTACTCTGTCTAATAAAATCTTTACTGTTAATTCGTCCGGAACGAGCTGTCCGGCATCCATGTACTTCTTAGCTTCCATACCAAGTTCTGTACCGTTCTTGATATTTGCTCTGAAAATATCTCCTGTTGAGATGTGTGGAACTGTATATTTGTCAGCAATCATCTTTGCCTGAGTTCCTTTTCCTGCGCCTGGGGCACCTAACATAATAATTTTCATTTTTTAATCCTCTATTGATCTCTACTTTGTTATGTTAATTGTAAATTGCTTCTTTACATCAAGCGTGGGACAAACGATAAATCGCCTGTCCCGCCTAATTAATTTTCATTCAATTATGAATTCAAGAATCCTTTGTAGTTACGAACTAACATTAATGATTCAACCTGCTTAATTGTCTCTAAGATAACGCTGACAATAATGATAAGGCTGGTACCGCCAAAGGATACATCAGCACCGAATACACCGTTAAAGAAGAACGGAAGTACTGCGATAATGATAAGACCTACAGCACCGATAAAGATAATGTAGTTCAAAATACCTGTTAAGTATTCTGTGGTTGGTTTACCAGGTCTGATACCCGGAATAAATCCACCCTGTCTCTTAATGTTGTTTGAAACTTCCATTGGATTAAATGTAATGGATGTATAGAAATACGCGAAGAAAATAACGAGTACGATATATACAGCCAAACCAATATTGTAAATCGGAAGACTTGGATTACACCAATTGTTCTGATTTAAATACTTAAGGATTTCACTCCATACGCCTGTTCCCTGGTATCCGATAAGCTGACATACAACAATCGGGAACTGCATAAGAGATGAAGCGAAGATAATCGGGATAACACCGGCTGTGTTAATCTTGAGAGGGATAGCTGATCCCTGTCCGCCATATGTTCTGTTTCCCTGTACCTTCTTAGCATACTGAACAGGAATTCTACGAACTCCGTCATTCAGGATAATAACAAGTACTACCATTGCAAGGATGATAGCAAGAATAACAATTGCAGAAATAACTGCAAGAGTAGGTGTTTCTGCGTTCTTTACAAACTGCTGATACAGATTTGCTAAGTCTTCCGGCATACGTGATACGATATTGATTGTCAATACGATTGATATACCGTTTCCAACACCATGCTCTGTGATTTGTTCCCCAATCCACATTAAGAATGCACTTCCGGCTGTTAAAGCAACGATTACAACGATGTAGTCTAATACGACTGAATCTGCCTGTAATAATCCGCTGTTTCCAAAACCAATAGCCATAGCAGTTGCTTCAATTAATGCTAAACCAACGGTTACGTATCTGGTAATAGAAGCGATCTTCTTTCTACCATCTTCGCCTTCCTTCTGCATTTCCTCTAATTTAGGAATTGCAATGGTTAATAACTGCATAATAATTGAACTGGTAATGTATGGAGTAATGTTCAGTGCGAACACTGACATATTCAAGAATGATCCACCTGTAAACGCATCAAAGAAGTTAAATGCATCGCCAGACTGAGCTGCAAACCACTCTGCAAAATAGGTTCTATTTACACCCGGTACAGGTAGTTGGCATCCAAAACGGATGACAACTAACATAACCAAAGTAAATAATAATCTGTTTCTAATCTCTTTGATTTTGAACGCATTCTTCAAAGTCTTTAACATTAGATCACCTCTGCTGTTCCACCAACTGCTTCAATCTTTTCTTTTGCAGATGCACTGAAGGCATCAACTTTCACGTTGAGCTTTTTGGTAATTTCTCCGTTTCCGAGGATTTTAACACCATCACGTGGGTTTGTTACTACACCAGATTCTACTAATAATGCAACGTCAACTGTTGTACCATCTTCAAATCTGTTTAATGCAGAAAGATTAATTCCAACGATTTCCTTAGAGTTGCGATTCTTGAATCCTCTCTTAGGAATACGTCTGTATAATGGCATCTGACCACCTTCGAAACCAATTCTTGGTGCGCCTGAACGAGCCTTCTGACCTTTATGACCCTTACCAGCTGTCTTACCATTTCCTGAACCGTGTCCACGACCTCTTCTAAAATTATCACTCTGTTTAGAACCTTCTGCAGGTCTTAAATTTGATAATTCCATTATGACACCTCCTTTTATGCTTCTTCTACTTTAACTAAATGACGTACCTGCTGAACCATACCTCTTGTGCATGCATTATCAGGTAATTCAACTGTTTTGTTTAATTTCTTTAAACCAAGTGCTGCTACTGTAGCTCTGTGCTTAGGAATAGCACCGATTGTAGACTTCACTAAAGTTACTTTTAACATTTTTTCTGCTGCCATTTATTTCTCCTCCTTAAGCCATGATCTCGCTGACAGATTTGCCGCGCTTTTTAGCTACTTCTTCCGGAGTTTTAAGCTGGCTAAGACCTTCAATAGTAGCAAGAACTACGTTCTGCTTATTGTTTGATCCTAAAGATTTTGTACGAATATTCTTGATACCTGCAAGTTCGCAAACGACACGGGCAGGACCACCAGCGATGATACCAGTTCCTTCAGGAGCCTTCTTAAGAAGAACTGATGCACTACCGAATTTACCAATATTATCATGTGTAATAGAATTATTTTCATCAAGAGCAACAGATACTAAACTCTTAATTGCATCTTCTTTACCTTTACGGATTGCTTCCGGGATTTCAGTTGCCTTTCCAAGACCGGCACCTACATGTCCGTTACCATCTCCGACTACTACTAAAGCTGTAAAACGCATTGTACGACCGCCCTTAACAACCTTAGTTACACGTTTAACTGCAACTAACTTATCGATTAACTCCATGTTAGTTGTGTCAATGATTGTACGTTTCATGTGTTATTCTCCCTTCCTAAAATTCTAAGCCAGCTTCTCTGGCTGCGTCTGCTAATGCTGCAATTTTACCCTGGTATATAAAGCCGCCTCTATCAAAGACTACTGTAGAAATACCTTTTTCAATTGCTCTCTTTGCAATAACTGTTCCTAAATATGCTGCTGCATCAACGTTGTTTGTTTTCTCAAGTTCAGCCTTTACATCTTTTTCAAGTGTAGAAGCTGCTACTAAAGTATGACCAGCTACATCGTCGATAATTTGAGCATACATATGATTGTTACTTCTGAATACTGCAAGACGTGGTCTCTGAGCTGTGCCAGAGAAACGGTTGCGCAGTTTATTGTGTTTTTTTACACGAACTTTCTGTCTTGATTCTTTACTAACCATTTTTCACACTCTCCTTATCCTACTTCTTACCAGTCTTACCAACTTTACGTCTGATAACTTCATCAGCATACTTAATACCTTTTCCTTTGTAAGGTTCAGGTCTTCTTGTATCTCTGATTTCAGCTGCGAATTGGCCAACTTTTTCTTTGTCAATACCTTTTACGATAATGATGTTCTGTCCTTCAAGAACAGTTTCAACACCTTCTGGATCTTCCATTTCAACCGGATGAGAGTAACCAAGGTTTAATACAAGCTTCTTACCCTGCTTAGCTGCTCTGTAACCAACACCGTTAACTTCCAGTTTCTTTTCATATCCTTCGGTTACACCAACTACCATATTGTTAAGGAGTGATCTTGTAAGACCATGTAAAGATTTCATTTTCTTTAAATCATTAGGTCTTGTAACAACAATACTACCTTCTTCTACTTTGATTTCCATCTCTGAAGGAAGCACTCTTTCAAGTGTTCCCTTAGGACCTTTTACAGTCACTTTATTATTTTCTGCAATATCTACAGTTACGCCTGCAGGAATCGCGATTGGCATTCTTCCTATACGTGACATGCCCGTACCTCCTATTAATAATTGTGAGTTTGTTTAATAACTACCATACAAATGCAAGAACTTCTCCACCAACCTGAAGTTCTCTAGCCTTCTTGTCAGTGATAACTCCCTGATTTGTAGAAAGGATTGCAATACCAAGTCCACCAAGTACTCTTGGAAGTTCGTCCTTACCAGCGTAAACACGAAGACCAGGTTTTGAAATTCTCTTAATACCTGAAATGATCTTTTCATTCTTATCTGCGCCATACTTTAATGTTACGCGGATTGTCTTGAAGTTTCCATCATCTACTAAATCATATTTTGCAATATAACCTTCATCAACCAGAATGTTTGCAATAGCAAGTTTCATTTTTGATGAAGGAACATCAACTGTATCATGTTTTGCAGTGTTCGCATTACGAATTCTTGTAAGCATATCTGCAATTGGATCGCTCATTGTCATTTTAATTTGCCTCCTTCTTTCATTTTACCAGCTTGCTTTTTTAACGCCTGGAATCTGTCGTTTGTATGGTAATTCACGGAAGCAAATTCTGCAAATTCCGTATTTCTTTAAAACTGAATGTGGACGTCCACAGATATTACAACGTGTGTAAGCTCTTGTAGAGAACTTAGCTGGACGCTGCTGTTTAACTTTCATCGAAGCCTTAGCCATGAATTTACCTCCTATTATTTTGCGAATGGCATGTTGAATAATCTTAATAATTCACGTGCCTCTTCGTCTGTCTTAGCTGTTGTTACGAAAATAACATCCATACCTCTAACTTTATCAACCTTATCGTATTCGATTTCAGGGAAGATGATCTGTTCTTTAATACCTAAAGCGTAGTTTCCTCTTCCATCAAATGCGTTAGGATTAATTCCTCTAAAGTCACGAACTCGAGGTAAAGCAAGGTTTACAAGACGATCTAAGAATTCATACATCTTTTCGCCACGTAAGGTTGTCTTACATCCGATTGCCTGACCTTCTCTGATTTTGAAGTTAGCAACTGAATTCTTAGTCTTTGTTGTAACAGCTTTCTGTCCGGTAATTGTTTCCATATCCTTTACGGCTGATTCCAAAACCTTAGCGTTGTCTTTTGCTTCACCAACACCCATGTTGATAACGATCTTATCAAGCTTTGGAACTTCCATGATATTTTTATAGCCAAATTTCTTGATCATAGCATCTACGATCTCGTCTTTGTAGATATCTTTAAGTCTGCTCACTTAAGTGCGACCTCCTCTCTTTATTAATCGATTACTTCACCTGTAGATTTTGCATAACGAACTTTCTTGTCGCCGTCCATCTTGAATCCAACTCTTGTTGGTTTTCCCTTATGAACTAACATTACGTTTGAAATATCGATAGGAGCTTCCTTTTCGATGATTCCGCCGTTAGCATTTGCTGCAGAAGGTTTTGTATGTTTGAATACTTTGTTAACACCTTCAACTACAATTCTACCATTCTTATGGTCAACTGAAAGAACTTTTCCTTCTTTGCCTTTGCATTTTACTGCATCGCCAACCATAACTTTAACTGTATCGCCTGTTTTAATTTTTGCTGCCATACTGAACCTCCTATAATACTTCTGGAGCTAATGAAACGATTTTCATAAACTGTTTCTCACGAAGCTCTCTTGCTACTGGTCCAAAAATACGTGTTCCTCTTGGAGTTTTATCATCTTTGATGATTACAGCAGCATTTTCGTCGAATTTGATATATGATCCATCTTTACGTCTTGCACCCTTAACGGTACGAACAACGACAGCTTTCACTACATCACCTTTTTTTACAACGCCGCCTGGTGTTGCATCTTTAACAGTAGCAACGATAACATCACCAATGTTTGCATATCTTCTAGTAGATCCACCCATAACACGAATGCAAAGGATTTCTTTTGCACCGGTATTATCAGCAACCTTAAGTCTGCTTTCCTGTTGTATCATGCTAATTCTCCTTCCAAATAATTATGAAATTATTTAACCTTTTCTACGATTTCAACAAGTCTCCATCTCTTATCCTTTGAGAGAGGTCTTGTTTCCATAACCTTTACGGTATCACCGATGTTACATTCATTGTTTTCATCATGAGCTTTTAATTTGTATGTGCTCTTAACGATCTTGTTGTAAAGTGGATGCTTTACATTGTCCTGTACTGCAACAACGATTGTCTTATCCATTTTATTACTTACGACCTTACCGGTACGTGTTTTTCTTAAATTTCTTTCTTCCACGACTTATTCTCCTTTCTTTCGAGAATTATTCAACAACTTTAGATTTCTCTGTGATAACTGTCTGAATTCTAGCGATGTTCTTACGAACTTCATTGATTCTAGCTGTGTTATCAAGCTGGTTAGTTGCATTCTGGAATCTCAAATTGAAAAGTTCTTTTTTAGCGGAAACTAATTCTTCTGCTAATTCTGCAGCAGATTTAGCCTTTAAATCTTCTACATATTTCTTAGTTTTCATTTGCTGCACCACCTTCCAAATCTGCTTTAGAAACAATTTTACATTTGCATGGAAGTTTATGAGTAGCTAAACGTAACGCTTCTCTTGCCTGTTCTTCAGGTACACCTGCGATTTCAAACATTACACGTCCTGGTTTAACAACTGCTACCCAGTACTCTAATGTTCCTTTTCCGGAACCCATACGAGTTTCTGCTGGTTTGCTGGTTACTGGTTTGTCTGGGAAAATCTTGATCCAAACTTTACCACCACGTTTTACATGACGAGTCATAGCAACACGGGCTGCTTCAATCTGATTCGATCTAATCCAACATGGCTCCATAGCCACGATACCAAATTCGCCGTAATTGATCTTATTACCTCTCTGGGCCTTGCCTGCCATAGTTCCGCGGAACTGTTTACGACGCTTTACTCTTTTAGGCATTAACATTATTTATCGCTCCCTTCCTTGTTTCCTTTAGTTGGAAGTACCTCGCCTTTGTAAACCCAAACCTTAACGCCAACCTTGCCGTAAGTTGTGTCTGCTTCAGCGAATCCATAGTCAATATCTGCTCTAAGTGTCTGAAGAGGAATTGTTCCCTCGCTGTAGAACTCTGTACGAGCCATATCAGCTCCGCCAAGACGTCCTGAACAGCTGGTCTTGATTCCAAGTGCGCCAGACTTCATTGTTCTAGACATACAAGACTTCATTGCTCTACGGAAAGATACACGGTTTTCAAGCTGCTGTGCAATGCTTTCTGCAACAAGCTGTGCATCCTTGTCTGGTCTCTTGATTTCTTTGATTTCAACTAAGACCTTCTTATCTGTAATCTTTGCAAGTTCTTTCTTTGTAACTTCGATTTCAGCTCCGCCCTTACCGATTACAAGTCCCGGTTTAGCTGTGTAAATGATGATCTTTACACGATCTGAAGCTCTTTCCATTTCGATCTTTGCGATTCCTGCGCTATAAAGTTTCTTCTTTAAGAACTCTCTGATTTTGTAATCTTCTGCTAAGAATTCAGAGAAATCACCTTCAGCGTACCATTTGGAATCCCAATCCTTAATAACGCCGACTCTAAGGCCGTGAGGATTAACTTTCTGTCCCATTACTCTTCCTCCTATCTTTCATCAAGCACTACAGTGATGTGGCTCATTCTCTTTAAGATTCTATAAGCTCTACCCTGTGCTCTTGGTCTTACTCTCTTCATTGTCGGTCCCTGATTTGCATAACACTCAGCAACGAAAAGGTTTTCTCTCTTCATACCATTGTTATTCTCAGCATTTGCGATAGCTGATTCTAAAATTTTCTTTACTACGCCTGAAGCATAACGTGGATTGTATTCTAAGATAGCTACTGCTGTTTCCACATCTTTACCTCTGATGGCATCTAATACAAAACATGCTTTCTGAACAGGGATTCTAGCGTAAGATAACTTTGCGCTAGGTCTTGTATCCTTGTTTGCATTTCTTTCTCTTTTAATTTGGGATCTATGTCCTTTTGCCATGGATAAAACCTCCTTTCAAATTATCTCACTCTGGATTTCTTTTCGTCTTTTCCATGTCCTCTGTAAGTTCTTGTTGCAACGAACTCACCAAGTTTATGTCCAACCATATCTTCGGTTACATATACAGGAACATGTTTTCTACCGTCATGTACTGCAATTGTGTGTCCCACAAATGATGGGAAAATTGTAGAACGACGTGACCAGGTTTTAATTACCTGTTTCTGTCCTGCTTCATTCATAGCATCTACTTTTTTCAGTAAACTTTCGTCAGCGAAAGGTCCTTTTTTAAGTGATCTAGCCATTTTGTCTCCTCCTTAACTATTTGATTGCTCTACCATCTCTACGTCTTACGATTAACTTGTTAGAAGCTTTTTTCTTCTTACGTGTCTTAAGACCAAGAGCAGGTTTGCCCCAAGGTGTACATGGGCCTGGACGACCGATTGGTGCTCTACCTTCACCACCACCGTGTGGATGGTCATTAGGGTTCATAACAGAACCGCGAACTGTAGGTCTGATACCCATGTGACGCTTACGTCCTGCTTTACCAATCTTAACAAGGCTGTGATCTCCGTTACCAACGATACCGATTGTTGCACGGCAGCTGATAGGAACCATTCTCATTTCGCCTGAAGGAAGACGAAGTGTTGCGTACTTTCCTTCTTTAGCCATAAGCTGTGCGCTGTTTCCTGCACTACGAACCATCTGTCCGCCTTTGCCAGGATATAATTCAATGTTGTGTACCTGAGTACCAACAGGAATTTCTGATAATGGAAGACAGTTACCGATTCTAACTTCTGCGTTAGCACCGCTCATAACTTTCATTCCGTCTGTTAATCCTTCTGGTGCAAGGATGTATGCCTTTTCACCATCTTCATAACAGATAAGTGCGATGTTTGCTGTTCTGTTTGGATCGTATTCGATACCGATTACAGTAGCTGCAATACCATCTTTACCGTTTCTCTTGAAATCGATAATTCTATATTTCTTCTTTGCACCACCACCGTGATGTCTTACAGTGATTTTACCCTGATTGTTACGTCCAGAATGTTTTGGAAGCGCTTTACAAAGTGCTTTTTCCGGAGTACTCTTTGTAATTTCAGAGAAATCAGATCCAGTCATGTTTCTTCTGGAAGGTGTATATGGGTTATATGTCTTAATTCCCATGATTGTTTCTCCTTTCGATAATCGAGATTTGTTATCACGCTTTACTGCGTTTACTTATTCATCTTAAAGACCTGCGAAAATTTCAATTTCCTTGCTGTCTTCTGTGAGCTGTACGATTGCTTTCTTTGTCTTAGCAGTTTTACCAACTACCATTCCACGTCTTTTCTTCTTGCCATCGCAGTTCATTGTGTTAACCTTAGCTACCTTTGTGCCATCGAACATTTTTTCAACAGCTTCTTTGATCTGAGACTTGTTAGCTTCTGGATGTACTAAAAATGTGTACTTCTTTTCGCTCATTCCGTCCATACTCTTTTCAGTGATAACCGGTTTTAAAATAACATCATAATACATTAATGCTGCCATTATGCGTACACCTCCTCTAATTTTGCTACGGAGTCTTTTGTAAGAACAATTGTGCCGCCCTTCATAATGTCATAAACATTAATCTGGTTTGTTAATGTTGTGTTTACTGTTGCAAGGTTTCTTGCAGAAAGAACAACATTCTTATCATTTTCAGCAAGAACAACTAATCCCTTTTCAACCTTAAGGTTATCCATAACCTGTTTGAAGTTCTTAGTTTTGATTTCATCAAATTTGATTTCATCAACAACGATTAACTTGCTGTCCTGTAATTTACTTGTTAAAGCTGATTTAAGAGCTAAGCTCTTTTCTTTTCTATTCATCTTGAATGAATAGTCTCTAGGTGTAGGAGCAAATACTACTCCGCCTCCTGTCCACTGTGGAGATCTTGTAGAACCCTGTCTAGCATGACCAGTTCCTTTCTGTCTCCAAGGTTTTCTACCACCACCGGAAACTTCAGAACGAGTTTTTGCTTTCTGTGTTCCCTGACGGTTATTTGCAAGCTGCTGAACAACTGCTAAATGTACAAGATGTTCGTTCACTTCAACACCAAATACTGCATCGGAAAGCTCCATTGTTCCAACTTCTTTGCCTTCCATATTATATACAGATACGTTTGCCATCGTATATGGTCCTCCTTTCATCCTAATTAAGCGTGTGCTCTGGTTGTTTCTTTAATTGTTACCAAAGCTTTTTTAGGTCCCGGTACTGAGCCCTTAACTAAAAGTAAGTTCTTCTCAGCATCTACTCTGACTACATCAAGGTTCTGAACTGTAACCTTTACGCAACCCATGTGACCCGGCATGCCTTTTCCCTTAAATACTCTTGAAGGAGAAGAACAAGCTCCGTTTGAACCCTGATGACGATGGAATTTAGAACCATGTGCCATAGGTCCTCTGTGCTGACCATGTCTCTTAATTGCACCCTGGAATCCTTTACCTTTTGAGATAGCTGTTGCATCGATCTTGTCGCCTTCAGCGAAGATGTCTGCTTTGATTTCCTGTGCAAGTGCATATTCATCGGCATTTTCGAATTTGAATTCTCTAACGTACTTCTTTGCTGCTACGCCAGCCTTTTCAAAATGTCCTTTTTCTGCCTTTGTTACACCATGTCTGTGTGCAACTGATTTCTTTCCTGCTTTGTCTTTGTTAACGATTCTTTCTTTTGCGTCAACAAAACCAACCTGAACTGCGCTGTAACCGTCGTTTTCAACAGTCTTGATCTGAGTTACTACGCAAGGACCTGCCTGAAGAACGGTAACAGGAATTAATGAACCGTCTTCGTTGAAGATTTGAGTCATTCCGACTTTGGTAGCTAAAATAGCCTTCTTCATGTTTTTACCTCCTTGGTTTCTACAGCGGAACGAGTCATAAGCTTTCGCCTCGTCGTTCATTCTAGATCCGGGTAAGCGGTAAATATAAGTGGAACATTTGTGTTGCTTCTATATTAACCATTAAGGATCTAATCTGTTGTGTTACTTAATTAGTTGTGTTTCATCTTAACGCCGATGTACACACCAGCCGGCATTTCGAGTCTCTGCAATGCATCAACTGTTTTCTGTGTTGGTGCAATAACATCGATAAGTCTCTTGTGAGTTCTCTGTTCGAACTGTTCACGTGAATCTTTGTATTTGTGAACCGCTCTTAAGATTGTAACTACTTCCTTTTTAGTAGGAAGCGGTACAGGTCCACTTACCTGAGATCCGTTCTTCTTAACTGTTTCGATGATTTTTTTTGCAGATGCATCAACTAACTGATGATCGTAGGCTTTCAATGTAATTCTCATTACTTCCTGATTTGCCATAAAAAAAGTCGCCTCCTTTTCGCACTTTTAAATTTCTTAATGCGACAAGCGGTGACTGTACACTCTCCCGTGTGTGTCCTAAAACTTCACACGTCGTTTCTGCCTTAAAGCAGACTGTTTATTTTGTACAGTGACTTGTCGTCAGTTTCCTAACTTGACATTCGCTCCACGGAAAACCTGCATCCGGCTTCATCAGGGCCGTTGCAGCAACCTCACGCTTCATAGCTATCATGCCACAGCAATAGTTAGTATATAGGAGAAAACACCTCATTGCAAGCACTTTTTTTAATTTCTTTAAAAAATTTCACAAAAATATTGTATTTTTTTCTGTACAATCGCCGAAAATGCATTTTTTCCTATGTTATCCACATTTTTCGCCGTTTTTCAGGCTTTTTTCTCTTTTATATTTACTAAAACCGCAGATGCCAGTACCAAAACGATACCAATCAGGGTTAATAAATCCATTCTTTCTTTATATAAGAAGAAACCCACCAGGGATGCCACTACCGGTTCAATAGAAGAAAGTATGGATGCCTTCCCTGCTTCCATATTTCCCAGACCAATCGTATAAAATATATACGCTGCTATAGTCGGAATGCAAATCAGTCCGAGCACGAGCAAAATACAATCCGGCTGAGTCACTATCTTTTCCATCGTCTGTTTTGCTGAAACCAGCGGAAGCGAACCAATACTTCCCAGTAAAAAGGTGTAGAAACTGATTGTAATAGACTGATATCCCTTTGATGCTGCTATTCTTCCAAAGATACTGTACATGGCATATCCCACACCGGATCCGATGCCCAGCAATATTCCGGGTACTGTGAGCACTGCTGAACTGGTTAATACTCCTGTCACCAGCACACAACCTGCAAGCGCCATAATGAGCGACAATATTTTCATAATATGATAGCTTTCTTTAAATAACCAGATTCCCAGCACCGTGACAATTGCCGGTGCCATATAAAGCATAATCGCTGCCACTGATAAAGAAGTCATCTGAATGGTCGAGAAATAACAAAAGTTAAAGAATACAATACTGACAATTCCGGTTCCGATAAAACACCAGATATCTTTCCAGTTTATTTTCAGTTTATCCCTGTTAAAGCAAAGCATCCATAAAAAAAGTAATACCGATGCTCCTATTACACGTATGAATACGATTTCCAGAGATTCAAAGCCATACTGACTCAGTCCTCTGACAAAGATTCCCATATTTCCCCAAAGGCAGGCTGCCAGGATTACAAAAACGGGAGCCAATTTTTTCATTAGGATACTTCCTTTCCTTGCATCTGTTTCCATTCTTGTTTCTACTATTATATATAAGAAGAAACTGGTCCTTTCCATTTATAGCACAGGCCATTTCTTTTTACAAGACAGGTTTCATTGCCAACCGAAAAGAAATACAGTATAATGCCTATTATATATAGAAGAAAAATTTCAATCAGACAGACAGAAAGGATATATAAACTCATGTGGGTTGCTGATCAATGGAAAGATTATGAAGTAATAGACACCTCAAATGGTGAGAAATTAGAGCGCTGGGGAACTTACAATCTGGTTCGTCCTGATCCTCAGGTTATTTGGGATACTCCTCATGAAGCCAGAGAATGGAAAAAGAAAAACGGCCATTATCACAGAAGTGCAAAAGGCGGTGGTGAGTGGGAGTTTTTTGACTTACCCAAAGAATGGACAATCGGATACAAGGATTTAACCTTCCATTTAAAGCCATTCAGTTTCAAACATACCGGATTATTTCCGGAGCAGGCCGTAAACTGGGACTGGTGCCGAAATATCATTGAAGCCTCAAAAGCTGAAAATCCGGACAAGGAATTTAAAGTATTAAATCTCTTTGCTTATACCGGAGGTGCTACCATCTCAGCAGCAAAAGCCGGTGCATTTGTTACTCATGTAGATGCTTCCAAAGGAATGGTCGGATGGGCCAAGGAAAATGCTGCTTCCTCAGATATCCCGGGCGATCGCATTCGCTGGCTGGTGGATGACTGTGTTAAATTTGTAGAAAGAGAAATTCGAAGAGGCAATACCTATGATGGTATTATTATGGATCCGCCTTCCTACGGAAGAGGTCCAAAGGGTGAGATTTGGAAAATCGAAGAAAGCGTCTTCCCATTTATCAAGTTAGCTGCACAGCTTTTGAAAAAGGATGCATCCTTCTTCCTGATTAACTCCTATACTACCGGACTTCAGCCTGCAGTGCTTTCCTATATGTTAAACACTGTCATTTGTCCAAAGCTTGGCGGTAAGGTCGAGGCCGAGGAAATCGGATTACCGGTCAGCTCAAACGGTCTGGTACTTCCTTGCGGTGCCAGCGGCAGATGGAGTAAATAAGAAAAACAAAAAAGGGACTGTTTTACAGTCCCTTTTCTAATATCTTTCTATTGTCAATTCTGTTATTGTCTGTACATCATAGGTTCCACATTTGGAAAATAGTGAATCATTCTATATATATAGTAGATAACCATTGCTGCGATGAGAACGATTCCCATCTGTAATACATACGGAATCTTTTTTCTTTTTACATATCTGTAAAACAAACAATACAATACATATGCTCCTATCGGATAGATAAAGGCATGCATTTTAAATGCTTCTGCAAAACGAAGCTTTAACAGCAGAATTCCGGCTCTGGTAAGTCCGCATCCCGGACAAGGAATTCCCAGCCAAATCAAAAGCGGGCAAACCTCACCATAAAACAGTTCCATAAACAGAAAAATGCCGAGAACTACAAACAAACCTATATAGTTCTTTTTTACATCCTGTTTTATGAGGTTGAGCGACTCTACCAGATTTTGTTTCATAAATTAACCTACAAATTTCTCTGCTTTTTCTAATGCATCATCGATATGCTTAGCAAAGTTTTCTTCGCCGATCTTATCGATAAACTGTGCTTTTTCCATAATGCTTCTAGGCTGTTCGTTTACATGAGACAAGATAAGACGAATCTTCTTTTCTTTACAATTGTCAGCAAACTGCTCTAATGAATGCATTGCAGTTGCATCAATTGCATTTACACTTCTCATACGCAGAATGATAACATCTGTCTTGTCCAATAAGTTGATCTGTAAAATCTTGTCTGCAGCACCAAAGAACATTGGTCCGCTGATTTCATATACTAATGTATTCTTTGGAACCTGTCTTAATGAAATACTGTCTGGGTCATCTTCATCATCTACATATTTCCAGCCTTCAACTTCTGTTACTTCACTCATTCTCTTCATGAATAAGAGTGCTGCTAATACCATACCTACTTCAATAGCTACTACCAGGTCAAATACTACAGTTAATACAAAAGTTAAAACTAATACGATAATATCGCTCTTTGGAGCTGTCTTTAATAAATGAAGGAACTTTCTCCATTCACTCATGTTGTAAGCAACCATAAACAAAATTGCTGCAATGGCAGGCATTGGAATAAGTGCTGCATACGGCATCAATACAACCAGAATTAATAATAAAGTAATTGCATGAACCATACCTGCAATTGGTGTACGACCACCGTTCTTTACATTTGCTGCTGTTCTGGCGATTGCTCCTGTTGCAGGAATACCACCAACCAATGCAGAAGCAATGTTACCGGCTCCCTGTGCAACGAGTTCCATATTGGAACGATGTCTGGAATTTACCATACTGTCTGATACGACACAGGATAATAATGATTCAATCGCTGCCAAAATAGCAATTGTAAATGCATTTGGAAGCACCTTTCTCATCATTGCCAATGAGAAGGTCGGAAGTGCAAATGCCGGTAACTTATTTGAGATTTCATATAAGTCTCCGATAGTATTTACATTCATATGAAGACCCTTTACCATAGCAATGCTGACCAAGACTGCAATTAAAGAGCCCGGAATTCTCTTGTTAATATATGGCCATACAATCAAAATAACCATACAAACCATACCAACAATGAATGCCTGGAAATTGAAGGTATGAATAAAATCAAAAACTGCTTTTAATTTTTCGACTGTTTCAATCAGTGGTTCTTCTGTAACGATTGTAAGTCCTAAAAAGTCCTTGATCTGACCTACCAGAATCGTCACCGCTATACCGGATGTAAATCCGGTTGTAATTGTGTATGGGATAAACTTGATCAAGCTTCCTAATCGAAATACTCCCATCAAAATCAAAATCACACCGGCTAAAAAGGTTGCCAGAATCAAACCTTCCATACCATTCTGCGCCACAATACCTGCTACGATGGTAGCAAAGGCTGCTGTCGGTCCTGCAATCTGAACTCTGGAACCTCCTAAAAAGGAAATTACGAATCCGGCAAAAATTGCAGTATAGATACCTTTTTCCGGAGTAACGCCGGAAGCGAGTGCTAATGCGATGGATAAAGGAAGTGCAATAATCGCAACAATAATACCTGCTACTACGTCTTTTGCAAACTGTTCTTTCGTGTATGTTTTCATAACCGAAAACAACTTTGGTTTCAACTTTTCCATAAATCCTCCTAAAAATGCCTATTCTTTCAATTAAACACGTTTTTTATCTTATTCCTAAAAAATAGAGTTTTCAAGGATTTTGAAAAGATTCTCTAAAGTTTGTTATTTCTGTCTATTTTCGCCGTTTTTCACAGTTTTTTTCGTTCAATTTTCAAGGAAAATCCGTATTATTTTCTTTGAGCTGACAGCATTGCCTCTAAAGCTTCTTCACTCTCTTCTACCCATGCTGTCTCTTCATCTTTGGTAAGGCCCAGGTATTTGGCTAGTGTCAATTCACTGTCTGACTCACCCCAGGTCTGAACATATGCATCAATCTCTTCAAATTCAATTTCGCCTTTTAAATACTTTTCTTTAAAATTCATTCACTTACCCTCTTGTCTTTAATACTTTTATTCTTCTGCAGACTGTGGTTTTTCATCTGCATAAATAGTATCCTGAATTATTTTCTTATTTGCTTCAAAATCAACTTCCAATACTGCCATTTTTCGAATGGTTGCATTTTTGTAAGTTCCCTCTGCAGGAATTGCTGTCTGTTCCACATCATATGTGGCATAAGCTGCTGCCTTTAAGCTAAGACCGGTCATTTCTGTCTGCGTCAAATTGGTTGTCAGGTTCGTAAACACTCCATCCATCAGTTCACCGGAATTGGTAGCCATTTTGAGCGGAAGCTTTTTCATGACTGCATTTAAGACTTTTCTCTGCCTTTCTGTTCGGCCAAAGTCGGTTCCGATATAACGATTTCTACAGTATGCCAGGGCCTGCGGTCCGTTCAAATGGATGTTTCCGCTAAGAGATGTATCCAGATAGTCAGTGGTAATGTCGCGACCTTCCAGCAAGTTATACTCATTCAGATATGCATTTACCCACTGTACTTCTTCGTTGGAAAGCTCTAAATCCACTCCGTCAACCGCATCTACGAGCGCTGCAAAAGCCTGGAAGTTTACGAGTGCATATCGATTCACTTCAATGCCAAAGTTTTGTTTGATAGTCTGACAAAGAAGCGCTGCTCCGCCATAAGAATAAGCAGCGTTCAAACGATTGCCGTCATATCCCGGAATCTCTACATACATATCTCGAAGCAGAGAAGTCATATAAATCGTTTTTGTCTTTGGATTAACCGATACCAAAATCATGGCATCGCTTCGACCATCTTCTCCGTTTAATCTGGAATCATTTCCGATGAGAAGAATATTGGTTACACCATCCTCTTTAAGCGGACCTGACAGAGCTGCATCACTTTTTTCATAAGTCATCTTGTGATATGCCTTGTTCACCATGATATTCAAAAGAATAAATGCTACCAGGCAGAAAAACAGCAGAAAAATCATAAATTTCTTGAAACCGCCTGCCTGCTTTTTTTCACCTTTTTTATTTTTGTTTTTTACTTTTTTCTTTTTTGGCGGTTTGGCTGGTGGTGCTACCTTCTTTGGTTTCTTATCACGAGTTCTTTTTTCTTTATAGTAGCTTTCACGTTCGTAGCTTTCATCTGCTTCCTCTTCATATTCATCATCCAAAATTTCTCTTCTATAAGATGATACCGCAGATTTATTTACGCTTTTCTGATACGAAGCATCCTGTAATTTCTTTGGTGCACTGCTCTGGTACGGAGCATCCTGCAATTTCCTTGGTGCGCTGCTCTGGTACGGAGCATCCTGCAGTTTCCTTGGTTCACTACTCTGGTAGGTTAAATCATCCAGCGTCTTCATCAGAGACTTTTCGATATCCTCAATCTTTGGCTCACTATGATTTATTTTTTCATAGCTGCCAGATACCGATTTCTTTCTGTCACCTGTTCCCAGCTCGTCAGACAGAAATCGCTCTAAGCCTTCTTGAATGTTTTCATTTTCATTAATCGAATCTTTATTCATAATACTTCCTCATTGATTTGTCTCTATCATTTTCAATTGAGACCATACAATCTATTTACAGTTTTTCTGTAAAACAAATGCAGCCAAACATCGTTTGACTGCATTATCATAGCATGATTTATTTTGTTTTCCCACGGAATACACGTAAAATTCAAAAAATATTAAGAAGTTTTTAGTATTCCTTCATAAAAAAGCGATCCAGCTTTGATAAACAGCTATACAGAGCTTTTCTTTCATCTTCATTTAAATCCTTCACTGCAGCACGAATCATATTTTTATGAAAATCCCTGTGATGGAAAAAGGCTTTTCTTCCTTTGTCCGTCAGTGTAACCAGAACAACTCTCTTGTCTTCTTTGCTTCTTTCCCTGTTAATATATCCTTTTTTCTCCAGACCGTTCATATTGGTAGTCAGAGTTCCTACTGTAACAGAGAGCCTTTTGGCAATTTCTGACATATTGCGAGCTTCTTCAATCCCGATTGCTTCAATGATGTGCATATCGTTGTTTGTGATGTCTTCATATTCTTTTGTTATGATTGCCTGCTCTTCAACTGCCAGTACATGATTAAACAGACTGACTAATACTTCATTTAAAGAACTGTTTATTCCTGCCATATGCTTCTCCTAAAACTGATGATACCTAAACTATAGCATTTTTAACATATCGCCACAATCCCAATCAGTAATTATGAGGATATATTTTCTCACAAAAAATTCATCCCTACCAGGTAATGATGGTACTTCCATAAGTAAGTCCTGCACCAAATCCGGACAACACTAATTTCATTCCCTGTTTTAACTTGCCTTCTCGATTTAACTGATCCAGCAGTACCGGAATCGTTGCTGAAGACATATTTCCTACCTGTGCCACGTTGGTCGGAACCTTATCCATACCGACACCCAGACGCTTTGCAATGGCCTCTAACATTCTCTGATTTGCCTGATGCAGTACAAAGAAATCAATATCCTCTTTGGAAAGATCTGTTTTTGCCAATGTTTCCTCTATGCTCTTTGGAACCTGTCTGACCGCGAACTGGAAAATCTCTCTGCCGTCCATACGAATCTTGCCGTCAAAGTCCTCTGCTCCATAAGTTAAGTTTACTAATTTTGTTGTATCACAGGTAAGCGCATCTCCCTTTTTACCCATTGCATGCTGAGTAAAGGTAACGAGCCCCTGATCTGCCGCTTCTACATAAACTGCTCCTGCACCATCACCAAATAAAATAGCTGTGGTTCTGTCCTCCCAGTCTACCAGTTTTGAAAGCACTTCGCTTCCGACAATCACTGCATTTTTATATAATCCGCTCTGAATATAAGCATATGCAGTATGAAGTCCAAATAAAAATCCGCCACAGGCAGCATTTAAGTCAAACGCTACTGCATTATCACAACCGGAAAGACTCTGTACCTGACAAGCTGCTGACGGAATCATTTTTTCCGGAGAGCAGGTGGCTACAATGATAAGTTCTACCTGATCCGGTGATACCTTTGCACATTCCAAAGCTTTTAATACAGCCTCGC
This sequence comes from Lachnospiraceae bacterium, assembly GCA_045643145.1. Lineage (GTDB taxonomy): Bacteria > Bacillota > Clostridia > Lachnospirales > Lachnospiraceae > SVFI01. The sequence continues at coordinate 29,612 of JAZUKG010000060.1, forward strand.
CTCCCAGGCTTGCAACTGTTTCACCCTTTGAAACATATCTTTGACATATACCGGTTCTTTCCACAATCCATTCATGGTTTGTGTCCATTTTCTTTTCTAAATCATGGTTTGTTATTACCTGATTAGGAAACGCACTACCGGTTCCTAATATTCTACAAGTCTTCACGAAATTCCTCCATTATGTCCTTAACATTTTCTATCTTCTGACAACGGTATGCATTGCTTCCGCAAAATACCAGTCCGTTTTGCACATTTCCTTTAACAGCTCGAATCAATGCACCTGTAATACAATATGGAATCTGATCCGGTTTACAGCTTTTAATACACTGTCTGCAGCCATCATGATATACACCCTTTTTAGCCTGTTCAAAGAAATCTGTCACAATGGCTCTTCCCGGCATTCCTACCGGACTGTCCACAATTTTGATATCTTCTTTTTTCGAATTCAAATAAGCCTGTTTGTACTGCGGTGATGCATCACATTCTGCTGTGGTCACAAAACGAGTTCCCATCTGAACACCGCTCGCACCCATAGCTAAATAGTGATCCATATCACTCTTTTCAAAAATACCACCGGCAATGACTACCGGAAGAAGTTTTCCGGTTTCTTCTTCAATTTCTTTTGCATACTGAAGCACTTCCCGGATAACTTCATCGTATTCTTCATATCCGTGCTCTTCATAATGCATCAGTTCTTTTCTGGAAAATCCTAAATGTCCGCCGGCCTTTGGTCCTTCTACTACCACCACATCCGGAAGATAATCGTACTTCTTTGTCCAGTATTTTACGATAACCGATAACGCCTTTTTACCGGATACAATCGGTCCGATTTTGACATTGCTTCCCTGAATCAAAGCCGGCAAATCCATCGGAAGACCTGCTCCGGAAACAATCAAATCAATACCGGCATCCACTAATGCTTTAATATATCTGTCATAGTCTCTGGTGGCGACCATAACGTTTGCGCCAATGATTCCACCCTCTGCTATCTCTCTGGCCTTTGCCAGTTCTTTAGGTATAGCTCTCAGATTACATTCAATCGGAGTCTTATCAAAGCCTTCTTCACGATATCCGATTTGAGCGGTCGAAAGCATTCCGATACCGCCGTGTTTTGCCACAGCACCTGCCAGGGATGAAAGACTTACTCCAACTCCCATACCTCCCTGAATCACCGGAACCTCTGCAACCAAATTACCTATCACTAACTTTTTTGACATATTTTCTCCTTATCGGAATTGTCTCACCTATTGGCTCAAACAATTAAAAGCTTCGAAATCTTTCCTGTCTCATCGCAGCAATCTGCTCAGGAGTTTTTCCCTGATAACGAATCAGGAACTCTATGATTTCACGTTTCATATTACCAGCGATATCCTTTAGTGTCACCTCATCCGCTCCGCCGTATTCCGGCAACACTTTTTCAATGACTTTCATTTCATACAAATCTTTGGCAGAAATCTTCATAATCTCACTGGCTTCCTGCGCTCTGGATGCATCCTTCCAAAGGATAGACGCAAAGCCCTCCGGTGAGAGAATGGAATAGGTGGAATTTTCAAGCATCCAAACCTCATTTCCGACTGCCATGGCTAAAGCTCCACCGCTGCCGCCTTCTCCAATCAGAATACACAGTACCGGTACTGTCAGTTTTGCCATTTCCAAAAGGTTTCTGGCAATACTTTCACCGACTCCTCGTTCTTCAGATTCAATACCCGGATATGCTCCCGGAGTATTTACAAAGCATACAATCGGTCTGTTAAATTTTTCTGCCTGTTTCATAAGTCTTAATGCCTTACGATAACCTTCTGCCATAGGCATACCGAAATTTCTCTTTGCATATTCTGAAACCTGTCTGCCTTTATACTGAGAAATAACAGTAACCGGCTGACCGTCTATAAATCCAACGCCTCCAATAATGGACGGATCATCTCTGAACAATCTGTCTCCGTGTGCCTCTACAAAAACATCAAAAATCTTTTCCATATAGTCAAGGGCTGTCAAACGCTTTGCACTTCTGACCTGTCTGACCTTATCCCATACATTTTGGAATCCTTTTTTCGCATCACGCTCTTTTGCGATTTCTGACAAAGAGAACCGGAACGGACTTTCACCTAATTTTGCATATTCTCCCGGTTTGTTCTGATGTGCTTTAATCAGAAAATAAATAGTCTTTTTTAAATTTTCTCTTTTGACAATACCATCAATCATTCCATGCTCTAATAAAAATTCAGCACTTTGGAAGCCCTCCGGCAAATCCTGACCAATGGTCTGCTTAATAACTCTCGGACCTGCAAATCCGATTAATGCACCCGGTTCTGCCATAATAACATCTCCCAGCATTGCAAAGCTGGCTGTTACACCACCGGTAGTCGGATCTGTCAGGATAGTGGTATATAAAAGACCTTCTTCACCCAGTTTGGCAATGGCTGCACTCGTCTTTGCCATCTGCATAAGTGAAATAATCCCCTCCTGCATTCTCGCACCGCCTGATGCACAGAAAAAGAATACCGGAAGTCTTTCTTCAATTGCTTTCTCGATTGCTTTGGTGATTTTTTCACCAACAGCCTGTCCCATACTGGCCATCAAAAAACGGGTATCACAAATACCTAAAACAATGTCCTCTCCAAACACCTTACACTTACCGACTGTAAATGCCTCATCAAGTCCTGTTTTTTCTCTGGCAGCTGAAATCTTTTCCTCATACCCTTCAAAACTCAAAGGATTATAAAACTGCGCAGATACGAACCACGGTTCAAAAGTGTTAGCATCCGCTACCATTTTGATACGATTATTGGTTTTCACTCTAAAGTATCCGCCGCATTCATAACAGACATATTTTCTTTTTACAACACGGTTTCTTGAAACCATTTTCCCACATTTACTACAAGGAATAAGTTTATCTTCATTCATCTTTCAAGACTCCTTTTTGTCAACGTCACCTATCTGCTGTCTTGCTTGATTAATCAACATACTGTCCTAAAAGAACAGATGCATTGTGACCACCAAAACCAAGTGAATTGCTGAGAGCATAAGCGATTTCTTCATTGTAGCTGTCCTTACAATAATTCAAATCCATCTCTTCTTCTGCCTCATTAAATCCAACAGTTTTGTGAATGAAGCCTTCTTCCATCTGCTTTACACAGGCAATTAATTCTACTGCACCGGCTGCTCCTAACAGATGTCCGATCATAGACTTGGTAGAGTTTACCTTGATATCCTTGGCATGATCGCCAAAGCAATGTTTGATTGCTCTGGTTTCAAACAAGTCATTGTGATGTGTACTGGTACCATGTGCATTGATGTATGTAATCATTTCCTTGGATACATTGGCATCCACTAATGCGTTTTCCATTGCTTTGGAAGCACCGCTTCCGTCTTCCTTTGGTGCAGTAATGTGGAAGGCATCACTGGAACATCCGTATCCCAATACTTCTGCATAAATCTTGGCTCCACGCTTTTTCGCATGTTCTAACTCTTCCAGAACTAACACACCAGCGCCTTCTCCCATTACAAAACCGCTTCTGTCTTTATCAAACGGAATAGAACAACGATTTACATCTTCTGAATTTGTCAGAGCGGTAAGGGCTGCAAAGCCGGCTACACCGATTGGACAAATACTGCTTTCAGTTCCTCCCGCAACCATAACATCTGCATCACCATACTGAATGGTTCTGAATGCTTCACCAACACTGTTGGTTCCTGTTGCACAGGCGGTTACCACGTTAATACTCTTTCCCTGAAGATTGAAAAAGATGCTGACATTTCCTGCTGCCATATTGGAAATCATCATCGGTACTAAAAGCGGAGCCACTCTGTTTGGTCCTTTTTCCTGCAATTTCTGATATTCTCTTTCCATGGACTGAAGGCTTCCGACACCACTTCCGATTGCACATCCTACGCGGTATGGATCTTCTGTTTTCATATCAATACCGGCATCATCCATTGCTTCCTTTGTCGCTGCAATTGCATACTGACAAAAGGCTTCCATTCGTCTGGCAGCCTTTTTATCCATATATTCTTCCGGATGAAAATCCTTTACTGTTGCAGCTACTTTTGCTTTATATTCTGTTGTATCAAAATTACTGATTAATTCGAAACCGGTTTTTCCTTCTTTTACACCGTTCCAAAATTCTTCTACACTGTTTCCGATTGGAGTAATAGCTCCCAATCCTGTGATTACTACACGTCGTTTCATACTATCACCTATTATCAAACTTTCTTACGTCTGTTTACATTGCCATTCCGCCGTCAATACAAATAACCTGACCTGTCATATAATCAGATTCTTTTCCGGCCAGAAAAGTTACGAGATTTGCTACCTCTTCCGGTTTACCCAAACGGCCCAGCGGAATTGCCTTTGCAAACTCATCCTTCTTTTCCTGAGAAAATACATCTGTCATCGGAGTTTCAATAAATCCCGGTGCTACCGCATTTACGCAGATTCCTCTGGATGCGAGTTCTCTGGCTACGCTTTTGGTAAGTCCGATCATGCCTGCTTTAGATGCAGCATAATTTGCCTGACCGGCATTCCCCATTACACCTGATACAGATGCGATATTAATAATTTTACCTTTTCTGAGCTTGATGAAATTCTTTGATAATAAAGAAATCATATGAAAAGCTCCTTTGAGGTTTGTATCAATGACACTGTCAAACTGCTCACTGGTCATTCTGAGGATTAAATTATCCTTTGTAATTCCTGCATTATTAACCAAAATATCAACCTTTTGGTATTCCTTTAAAATAGCATCTACACTTTCCTTGCAGGCATCATAATCAGCTACATTAAAGCCAACTGCCTTGGCCTTCTGACCCATAGCTTCAATTTCTGAAACGACAGCCTCTGCCTTTTCTTTGGATCCGTTATAATGAACCAATACAAAGGCACCGCTTTTTGCCAGACTTAATGCAATTTCTTTACCGATTCCGCCTGAAGCTCCTGTTACCAGTGCAACCTGGTTTTCTAAATTAACAAAGCTCATTTTTTAATCCCTCTAAATCTTCTACTTTTTCTACATTTAAAACTTTTACGTCACGATTTGTCTTTTTGATAAAGCCCTGAATGGTCTTTCCCGGTCCAATTTCCACAAAGGTGGTTACACCGAGATCTAACAGTTTCAAAATACTTTCTCTGAATCTGACCGGACTTACAATCTGATTTGCCAAAAGATCCTGAATATCATTTGCATCTGTCACAACATCTGCAGTCAAATTGCTCAGATAAGGAATCTGAATATCCTTAAAACTGCACTGCTGCAAATCTGCAGTCAGCTGATCCTTGGCTGTATTTAAAAGCGGTGAATGGAACGGTCCGCTTACTTTGAGCGGTACACATCTTCTGGCTCCGTTTTCACTCAGCGCCTTCATTGCCTCTTCTACACTTTCCAACGCGCCTGTAATAACTACCTGACCCGGACAGTTATCATTGGCTACCGATACTTCACCCGGAATACCTTCCAGAACTGATTTGATCTGATCAATATCCATTCCGAGTATTGCTGCCATTCCGCCTCCGGTCGGATAGGCATTCTGCATATATAATCCTCTTTTACGTATCAAACGGAATAAGTCTTCATATTCCACTGCGTTAGCACAGGCTAACGCAGCATATTCTCCCAGGCTAAGTCCTGCACTATAATCCGGAAGAATTCCCATTTCCTTTACAACTTCAAGCATAGCCACTTCACATGCAACCATTGCAATCTGTGTGTATTCTGTCATACCCAGATCATTATTCTGTTCAAAGACAAGTGCATTCATATCAATGCCTGTTACCTTGCCTGCTAAATCAAAAATTTCTTTTGCGACCGGATACTGTTCATAAAAGTCCTGTCCCATTCCACAATACTGTGCTCCCTGTCCCGGGAACATAAATGCTACTTTTCCCAATTTAACATCCTTTCTGACTGAAGTGTCTTTGCCTGATTCATAATTTCCAAAATAATTTCTTTACAGCTCTGTTCTTCTTTGACTAAACCGGCAATCTGTCCGGCCATTAAGCTACCGTTAATCACATCGCCTTCCATAACAGCTTTTCTGAGTGAACCCAGGGTTAACTTTTCAAGCTCCATGAAATCAGCGCCGGACTGTTCTAACTTCAAGTATTCCTTTGTCATCTTGTTTCGAATACAACGAATCGGATGACCTGTGCTCATACCGGTTACTTCTGAATCAATATCCTTGGCTGCAATGACTTTTTTCTTGTAATTCTCATGTACGATGGATTCCTTGGCAACTACAAAACGGGTACCCATCTGAACACCCTTAGCACCAAGCATAAATGCTGCCAAAAAACCTCTGCCATCTGCAATACCTCCGGCTGCGATTACCGGAATTGAAACTGCATCCACGACCTGCGGAACCAGTGACATAGTAGTGGTGGAACCAATGTGTCCACCGCTTTCCATACCTTCTGCAACAACAGCATCTGCTCCGATTCTTTCCATAAGCTTTGCCATTGCAACGCTGGCAACAACGGGGATGACCTTTACCCCATTTTCCTTCCACATATTCATGAATTTTGCAGGATTACCTGCTCCTGTTGTAACAACCTTAACCCCTTCTTCTACCACAACCTTGGCAACTTCCTCAGCATTTGGATTTAAAAGCATAACATTTACTCCAAATGGTTTATCTGTTAAGGCTTTACATTTTCTGATTTCTTCTCTGACTACTTCAGGTGGTGCTGAAGCAGCTCCAATCAATCCGAGTCCTCCGGCATTTGAAACTGCCGCTGCCAAATTATGTTCTGCTACCCAGGCCATACCGCCCTGAATAATTGGGTATTCAATGTTTAAAAGTGATGTAATATCCTGCATCTTTTTTCCTTCTTTTCCATTTATAATCGCATTACCAAAAGTTTACTTTTAACGAAATCTTACTGATGGCTTTCGATATAGCTGATGATATCGCCAACAGTCTTGATCTGCTCTAAATCTTCTGTAGGAATCTCGATTCCGAATTCTTCTTCTAATCCCATTACGAGTTCGAATAAGTCTAATGAATCTGCTCCTAAATCTTCCTTAACGTCTGATTCAGCTGTGATTTCAACACCTTCTAAGTTTAACTTTTCTTCTAAAATTTCTTTTACTTTTTCTAACATGATTTGATCTCCTTTTTGTTTTTATTTGTTATTGTTTTGATTATCAAATAGTTTGACTTTCAAACTATCCATGAAGTAGCCTATATTAAAATACTTTGATTGTCAAGATAATTTTTATTAACAAATTATGAACATGGTAATCAAAACCATGCAATGTAAATTCGCATTGCAAACAGTGCAACATAACTCCAGGTCATGTTGCAGCCAAGAAAAGAATTGCCGGCAAAGCCCCACGACACCGGTCGTGGTATATAACAAGCAAATCCGAGACACCATATATATTGGTATCTCGGATTATGTATTTTGTCGTTTTATTTGTCGTTTTATTTGTCATTTTATTTGTCGTATTATTTATCGTATTAATTTATCTTATCTAAAATCACGCCACATGATCTCTGGTAATATTATTGAGCCATTTACCACTTTTATAGTACCGAATGACTACCGGTATCTTCCAAAATTCATCCAGACAAATGACAAAATAAACTGCCATCGGCGGCCATTTCAGCACAAATGCCACAAAGAAAGAAAGCGGTACTGAAACACACCACATGTTAATCGTGTCACAAATCATACCAAACTTGGTATTGCCTCCTGCTCTGAAGATTCCTGCAATCCACAGCGTATTCATAGCCTGCCCAACAATGTAGTAGCCGCTAATCAACATCATTTTATCCAGATACTGATATGCCGTCTGAGACAATGTAAACAGATTCATTAAAGGATGTCTGACCAGTACTAATATGAGGCCGAGAAAAGCGGTTAACAAAAAGGTCAGCCAGCACATAATATCTGCATCCTTTTTGGCCTGTTCCAGATGACTCTGTCCCAGTTCCTTTCCCAAAATTACCGTACCGGCACTTCCGAGTCCGTAGCAGACGGTTGTAAATAAATCTCTCAAGGTAGTAGCTACAGAAGCTGCCGCTACCATATCATTGTTTAAGTGTCCCAGTACAATTGAATATGAGGAAAACGCAACTGTCCAAACCAAATCATTGACCAGTGCAGGTCCCGCATATTTGATAAAATCTTTTGTCAGCTGTTTATTAAATCCCAACAGCAGTTTGAAATCCGGTTTGAAAATCGTGCCTCTCGCATAATCCAAAAGACACAACAAAAGCTCAACGAAACGAGCAATATTGGTCGCAATCGCTACACCAACAACTCCCATTTTAGGAACTCCAAACAGTCCGAAAATAAAGACTGCATTTAAAAAGACATTTAATGCCACTGTAATCGTAGAAATAATCGTACTCTTTTTTGCCTGCTCCACAGAACGCAGTGTACACAAATAACACTGTGCAAAGCTCATCATAAAATAAGAGATTCCGATCACTCTTAAATATCTGGTTCCGATGGCAACTAAAGTCGCATCCGGCGTATACAGTCTCATAAGCTGAGCCGGGAATAAAAGGCAGGCACCCGATACCAGGAGCGTAACCACCAGACTTAATTTCAGTGCAATACCCAGGATAACCTGAATAGCTCTTTTATCTCCTTTTCCCCAGTACTGGGAATTCATCAATGTATTGGCTGAGTTCATGCCAAAGAAAAAGCCCCAAAGTAAAAAGATGTACTGATTGGCCAGAGATACAGCTGCCAGCTCGTCCTGTCCGACATACCCCAGCATCAATACATCGACCGAGTTAACCAGACTTCCTAATAAATTTTGAATTGCGATGGGAATCAATAGACTCAAAAGCGATTTATATAAAATCATTCTCTCCGGCCTTTCAGCTGCCCATGCTTTATATTTTTCTGTCATATTTATTTCATATCCTGCCAGCAGGATTTCCTTTCTGTCAAAAACAAAAGTGTTTTTTTACCATTACTACTCTATATTCATCAATTTCTTTCTTTGCTTAGCGGAAAGCATCGGAATCACAAACATAACGGCCTTGGTCACATTATCAGCAATCATGCAAAGCCAGACTGCGGTTAATCCATATCCCCACACATTGACACAAAGATAAGTAAATAAGATACGAACGCACCATTTACCAACGGTTTCGACCACAAATGCATATCTGGTTCTGCCGAGTCCGTAAAAGATACCCTCCATTACAATTAACAGACCAAAGAAAGGTTCTGAAAATGCGACCAGTCTGAGCATAGCTGCTCCCTTTTCTACTACTGCCATGCTAATGGTAAACAGACTCATCAGCCAGTCTGATACCAGGTATAATACCACTCCGCTGATACACATCATAAAGATAGTCATAAAGATACTGATCTTTGCTGTCATTTCGAATTTTTCCCTGTTTTTCTCTCCCAGAGAAATTCCGACCAAGGTAGAAGTTGCTGTTCTGAGTCCGTATCCCGGAATATAAAAGATCGTCTCTGCCGTTACGGCAATCGAATGCGCTGCAAATACAGTATTTCCCATTCCGGTAACGAGACTGGCAAATACAACATATCCAAAACAGGCTACGACATTGGTACACATAACAGGAATCGCAATTTCTCTGCATTTTTCGAGAATTTTCCTATTTGGCCTCAAATCTTCTTTTTCAAATCGCAGATACTGATTTTTATAAAAGAGAACAAACATCGCGATTCCGGCAAACGAATAGGAAATCGCAGAAGCTATGGCTGCTCCTGTTACACCCATTTTACACGGATAGATCAAAATATAATTCAAAACCACATTCATCAGATTCGCTATCATATTGATAACCATCGGCCTTTTTGTATCTTTGGTGGCACGAATCGCATTTGCGAACACTGAGTTAGCCACACGAAACAAAAGCGGAATACTGATAATAAAAAAGTAAAGACTTGCCTGCTTTTGAATCGATACATCAGCTCCCATCCATATAGGGATAAACGGGCTCAAGCCGAGACATACTGCTGTTAAGACAATACCAAAAATCAGAACCAGCCAGGCAGTCTGCCCAGCTATTTTTTTAATTTCCTTTTCATCACGTCTGCCGATGGCCTGCGAAATCATGGCAAGGACTGCCACTCCAATCGCAGAAGGAACGGAATGTACGAGCCATGTAATCGTGGTGGTCACACTAACAGAAGCTGTCGCTGTTTCACCCAAATGTCCCACCATGGCAGTATCCACATACTGCAAAAGAGTGGACAATATTTCCTCCATGATTGTCGGTATAGACAATGTGAAAAGTGTAATAAAGATTTCTTTTCTTAATGAATTCTTATTCACCGATTCACTGTTTATATTCATATAATTACCTTTATTCAAAGAAAACTTGACACAAATCATTGAACCCTCGCCATGAAAAAATCAGCTACGCTGATTGGCTCGGGCTACATATCAAGTTTTCAAAGAAAACTTGATACAAATTTAATTATATACCCAATTATATGTGCAGGTAAACTCTCATTCTTAAGAAAAAAAAGAGAAAAAGAAGATTATCTTAATATTCAGTTAAGTCGCCCCATTTCAAAAAATTACATGCTATAGTGAGTCCGTAATACGTTCGGAGCATATAGAAATTCGGATCCATTTCTTGAGCTTTCGACCCTAAATGAAATAATGTTAAAGAAAAAGGAGCACAAAAATGAAACGTTTTCAAAGTAAAGCAACCCGCTTTTTTGCTATGCTCATGTCAGCGGCACTGGTAGTCGGTAGTGTCAATGCAGCAGCATTTCAGCGCAGCGTAAAAGCGGATACGATTTCAGAAAATGATATTTCCATTTCATCGGATACAATTTCTGAAAATGAAATAAACCATCCACAGGATGAATCTTTACAAACAGATACAGTAAATGATCCTGCTGTCTCAGACAACAGCTTACAGGTTTTAGATGCCTGGGCAGGTATCTATTTTGATCAGCTCGCAGACGAAGGCCTATCTTGTGATAATCCAAAGGTTTCCATGAATGTAAATGAAGCCGAAGGCGGAATAATCTTTACTGCCAAAAGTGAAGAACTGAAAAATGCCAGTGTCTCTGTGAATTCTATTTTAGACTTTGGCGACAATTCTCCAAACAGAATTATGATTGACGGTGTCTGTAAACGTGCAACTAAAACTGATGTGGAAATCTATTTAGATGACAATACCACACCATTCATCCGCACCAGATTATTAGCACAAAAGAAAGAAGACAACTGGTCCAGAAGAGAACCTTTGTACTTTGAAATCGATCCATCCTTTGATTTATCCGGACAGCATACTCTTTCCCTGAAAATCAAGGATAACACCACTTCAAAAGATAAAAAGACTTCTGTTATGATCAGAAGTGTTCAGTTTATACAGGACTCTATCCCGGTTATCAACTTTAATATTGATGAATCCTACAGCACAATCTCCGATATGCATAATGATGATGCACATGAAACGGAATGCTATGGCGATATGTCTGTTCAGGTTCCTCAGGGTTATCAGTGTGAATACGGAAATGATTATAAGGGCGGAAGCTATAAACTGGATTATATCAGAGGCCGTGGTAACTCTACCTGGTGGACTGATAAAAAGCCTTATAAAATCAAACTGGATAAAGCACAGGATTTATTCCAAATGGGCAGTAACAAACACTGGGTACTTCTGGCTAACCGTTATGATACCAGTCTGGTACGTAACCGTTTGACTTATTATCTGGGCAAAGAGCTGGGTATGGAATATTCTCCTCAATGTATCAGCGTGGATGTGTATATGAATAATCATTATGCGGGCAATTACCTTTTAGCAGAGCAGATTCGTGTCGGTAAAGACCGCGTTGATATTTTTGATTTGGAAAAGGAATTTGAAGAAAAAGAAATCACTGACGACGATGATGTTAGCGGCGGCTACCTCCTCTCTATGGAGCCTTACGGAGATGAGTACGGATATGCCTTCTTTACTTCTAATCGCAATAGCTACTATGTAGAATCTCCGGAAAGTGATTATGGCACTAACGTTGAAAGCAGACTTTATAATAATACTCCTTATGAAGACACAGAACACCTCGATGCTGTAGGCGCAGCGAATGAAGATTCGGAAAATGGTGCAGATACATCTGAGAATGCAGAGGAAGGTTCCTCTGAAGATACCAGTCGATATGCTAAAGCAAACTCATATATCACTAATTATATGAACGAATTAGAGGATGCCGTTTACAACAACAACTTTAAGACACAGGACGGTACACCTTATTCAGAGCTTATGGATCTAGACAGCGCTGTTGCGTATTTCTGGATGCAGGAATTTTCATTAAACGGAGATGCATATTGTACACCTAGCACCTATCTTTACAAGGATAAAGACGTATTCGATGAGAATGGTAAACGTATCAGCGGTAAACTTTGCTGGGGTCCTATCTGGGATTTTGATTTCGTAGCCTGGGGTTCTATGGACTATACAGACTATGAGGAAGATGACGGAAGCTGTTATGGCTGGACCAGCCGTTCTTCTTTGCCGGGAGCCTGCTTACGAGACCCTGCATACGCAAAAAAAGCAATCGATTACTGGAATCACTCTTTCAAGCCGGAAATGGAAAAGGCAATTGCCGAAGGCGGAATTTTAGATCAGTATAAAGAAGAACTTTCTGCTTCTGCTGCCCAGAACATAGATAAGTGGGGCTTTTTAGATCAGAATTTATCCTATGTTGCCAGAGAGTATCCTGAAGACAAACAGAATTTTGAAGCTGAAATCGAACGATTAAGAAGCTGGATCAGACATCGTATTGACTGGGTGGATGCCAACATCGATCACTTGGCTCCGACTCCGGGAACCATCCGTTGTATGGTAGATGATGAAGTATTCTATGAACAAGAAGCTGTTTTTGATACAGAAGTAAGTTTTCATCCTGAAAAAGATCCGGAAAAAGAAGGTTTCCTCTTTGGCGGATGGATTTATAAATCTGTATTCTATGATGAAGAGACTAATGCAGAAGAAATCATCGATCGTCCTTTTGAAGATTTTGACTATGTGGATTCCAGCAACTTGGTAGACGGCGTATTAACCTTGTACCCGGTTTGGTATAGCCCTGAAGAAGCAACTCAGGTTGATATAATTCATTTCACACAGTCTGATTACTACACAGCTGTTGATAATCAGTACGGAGAGCATAATTACATGTATGTACCGCTTAACTATGCAGTATATCCATCCAATGCACTTATTCGTGATATCACCTGGGAAAGCTCCGATGAAAGCATCGCATATATCGGAGATCATGATCAAATCATACCACTTAAAACCGGTGATGTTACCATTACGGCTACTACACCAACCGGCAAAAAATACTCTACCAATGTTCATGTATTGAATTTAAGAGAAGCTGTCGAGAACATGTATGATTACTGTCTGGAGAGTGTTCAGATTATAAATAATGATATAGAACTCACAACCGGTGAAACAACAGGTCTGGAACTTCAGTATAATCCAAGTCCGTTCCTTCCGTTTATGTTAAATGAAGAAGACGGCGGCACCAGCTACAACTTCTACTCTATCAATGATGAGGTTGCCTCTGTTGATAATGGTTTGATTATCGCCAATTCTCCGGGACATGCTCTGATTGTAGTAGAAACTCATTTAGGCAGTGATATTATCACATATAGTATGGCAGGTGTGACTGTAAAAGAAGCCAAAACTTCTGATGAGCCATCTGCAAAGCCTGAAGATAAGCCGGTATCAAAGCCTGAAACAAAACCTGAGACAAAGCCAAGTACTGTTCCGAGTACAAAGCCATCTGTTATCCCATCCGCAAAGCCCGCTAAACTAAAAAGCGGTGACAAGTTTGCAAAGGGTAACTTAAACTACCTGGTAACTCAAAAAAAATCTGTACTCGAAGTCACTGTAACCGGTGTAAAGAAGGATAAAAATACCATTACCATCCCTGCCACTGTTACCTACAAGGGACAGAAAATGAAAGTTACCCAAATAAGTGCAAGTGCCTTTACAAATCAGAAAAAGCTGAAAAAGGTTACAATCGGGAAAAATATTACCTCTATCGGAAAGAAAGCTTTTTATAATAACAAGAATTTAAAGACCGTAGTCATAAAATCACAAGTTCTGAACAAGGTTGGAAAGAAAGCCTTTGATAAGGCTCACAAGGATTGTACCATTCAATATGCGAAATCAAAATCCAAAACCTATAACAAACTGTTGAAGGGCTACAAAACAAAAACAAAATAGAAACAAAATAAAAAACGGTAATGCATTTTGCATTACCGTTTTATATTACCCTGTATTTTAAGATTCGTTTATTTCTCTGGTTAAGTCTTTCACCCATTTATATTTTTTATAGTGATACATCACCCATGGGATTTTTCCAACCTCATCCAGGCATGTACATGCATATACAATCCATACCGGCCAATGTGCCACAAAGGTACCGACAAAAGCCAGCGGAATTGCGAGACACCACATACTGACGATAAGACTGTAAACATCGAAAATGGTATCCCCTCCTGCCGCAAAAATACCGTTGATAATAATGGTATTGACTGCTCTTCCAATCATATACACAGACATAACCAGCATCATCTGCAAAAGATAATGGTTCGCCAATTCTGTCAGTTTGACAAAATGCAGCAGTAGCGGCGTCAGTGCAAACATAATCAGAGATGATAAGATACCGCATACATAAGCCAGCTTCATAATTCGGTCGCCGTAAAGCTTTCCTTTATCCAGATCTCCTGATCCCAGCTCATTTCCGACTAAAATACCGCCGCCGCTTGATAAACCATTACACATACAGCAAATCAGATCTCGCACGACTGCTGCCACAGAATTTGCCGCTGCCGCGTCGGTTCCGAGATGCCCCATAAAAGCGGAATAGGAGGTAAATCCGATTCCCCATAAAAGAGCTCCTCCAACCAGCGGAATAAAGCAGGCATTGAAATCCTTCCATAAATCCCGGTTTTGATAAAAGAGATTTTTGATTTCTAACCGTACATAATCCTCTTTAAAGGAAATTAAAACAGACCATATCAGTTCTATGATTCTGGCAATCAGTGTTGCAGTTGCTGCACCCAAAACTCCCATCTCAGGAAGTCCGAATAAACCATAAATCAGTACCGCATTTAATAAGATATTAATCACCACTGCAAAGCTGCTGATTTTAGCTGTCATCGCAGCATGATTACTAACCTTCATAATCGTCAGATAGGTTTGCGAAATACCGGTCAACAAATAGGACCAGCCGGCTATTTTTAGATATCTGACACCTATTTGTATCAGCACCTCTTCGTTTGTAAAAATCAGCATAAGATACTTTGGAAAGAATACACAGCCTATGAAAAATACAATGGATACCAGACCGCAAACTCTCAAAGTCATCCCGAATATTTTATTTAATGTATTCTTGTCCTTTTTCCCCCAGTACTGTGCTCCGAGAATCCCCGTAGCACTGACAATGGAGGCTAAAATCATATTTTGTACAAACTGAATCTGGGTTGCCAGCGATACCGCTGACATCGCATTCTGCTCCACACTTCCCAGCATCAATGCATCCGCACAGGCTACACTGGCCAGCATTAAATTTTGAAATGCAATCGGAAGTGTTAATCCCAATAGTTTTTTATAAAAGATTTTGTCTTTACTGAAAAACTTTTGCATGATTTTTTAGTCCTCTTTCATAAAACGAAGCGGAAGCTCCAGATGATGTTTCTCTAACAATTCTCTATCCAGCAGTACTTCCTCCTTCGCAGCATCCTTTACGATTTTTCCCTCTGACAAAAGGATGACTCTGTCACAGGTATCCCAGATCATATCCAGATCATGAGAAGCGATAATTTTCGTCTGCGGGATCTGATTCATAATGCGAATAATCAGCCTGCGATTATACGGATCCAAAGCCGAGGTGGGTTCATCCATTAAAATTGCCTTTGGCTGCATCATTAAAATCGTAGCGATTGCTGCCATTCGTTTTTCACCGCCGGATAGCTTGTGATTATATTTCTTTTTTAAATGCCCAATTTCCAGCTTTTGCAGAATCTCATCGACCTGCTTTTGAGCCTGCGACTCTTCCAGCCCATAATTAAGCGGTGCAAACAGCATATCCTCATATACTGTAGGCATAAACATTTGATTATCGGAATTTTGCAGGACATATCCCAGGGTCTTTCTGATTTCGCTTAAACTTTTTTTGCTAACCTTTACCCTGTCTATGTATATTTCTCCTTCGGTCGTTACAATCCCCAGCAAAGCTTTCATAAGGGTTGACTTACCGGCACCATTTGCTCCGATTAATCCCACCCGTTCTCCGGGCGTGATATGCAGATTGATATCAGATAATGTTTCCGTTCCTGTTTCATAAGAAAAGGAAACCTGTTTTAACTCTATCATAGTTACTCCAGACTCATGTGTTTTATTTTCTCTACTCTACTACACAAACATACTTCCAAGCAAGACGGAAAGATTGATGTATCTTAAGACGATGCATATTCCCAATACAAAAAATACAAACAAACAGTCTTTCGCTTTTATTTTTAAAATGGAAGCATGACGAAATTCTCCGTCAAAGCCCCTCAATAGCATTTCGCTGTAGATTTCCTGCGCCCTGTCCATACTGCGTAATAGAAGCTGTCCCAAAAAAGATCCCCAGGCCCGAAAGGCAATTCCGTTCTGTCCGGGAGCCCTTAATTTATAAGCCAGCACCATGACCGAAAATTCATCCATAAGCACGGAAATATATCGATATGTCAACAGCAATAATTCGACGAGCAAAGCCGGAACATGCAGCATCCTTAATGCCCTGCAAATTTCATCCATCGGAGTCGTTGCTACCAGAATAAAGGAGGCCATCATACAGAAAATCCCCTTTAGACATAGCGTCAGCATAGAAATCATTCCACCGGTGATGATAATTCCTCCCAGCTGTAAAACCGGTACTCTGTCAAAGAAAGGATTGAATAATCCGACAAAACAAAGAAACGGCAGCAATGCTCTCATTTTTACAAAACAGGTACGAATATCAATCCCGCCAAACTGAAACATTACTACCGGATATAAAACCATAGGAATTAATCCGGACAAATTATACTTCTGAACGGATACTGTGATATAAATGTAGCCTATGGTCACCAAAAACTTAGATAAGGGATGGAGTCTTCGAATTGAAGAATCCATCCCTGTAAGTTCATCAAGCTGTCTTAATTCTATTTTTCTTTTATCAAGTTGATCTGTCATTTGATTTTTTTCTTTCTAAAAATTCCGCCGACAAAACAAATAGCTAATGCAAGAGCCGCTACCATGGCTGAACCCACAATACCGGAAACGGAAGTTCCAACCGCGCTTTCGCTGTCAGCAAAAGCATAATCCGGGAGAAAAGCTGTTGTTTCCTGGATAGCAGATGCTTTTTCAGAAAGCGTATTACTGATTCCGTATGTCTCTTCATCCAAAGAAAGATTTGCGCTAAATCCCTCTTCTTCATTTCCAAATAATGACCATTCGAGTCCGTCCGGATGTGAGCTGGCAAAATGAGAAAAGACACCGCCCACCAAAAGAGTTACAATAGCCAAAACTAAAATCGTTGTCTTCAGACTCGCCTTGCCTTCCTTTATTGTTTCCCCGTTCATCTCCTGAAGAAGTCCCGGTCTGGCCTCATATACAAATAATAACACTGCACTGGTAATCAGTCCTTCTACCAAACCAATTGCCAAATGAATCGGCTGCATCAATAAGCAAAATGCAGTAAACGGAAGCTCGGTGATTCCGGAAAGAGTAGTTTCTAATACTACCGAAAACGCACCCATTTGTAAAGTCAGCACACAGCCTGCTATACTGGCAAGTACAATTTTAGCTCTGTCCGCATCCCTTTGTGACTTACCTGAAAATAAATTGCTGTGTATTATTTTTTTCCATAAAAAGTATCCGATAAAGCACCCGTAAAACGCCATATTCCAACAGTTTGCTCCCAGAGCCAGTAAACCACCGTCTGCAAAAAATAAACACTGAAGCGTTAAAATCACTACCATGGACAAAAAGCCTGCCTGCGGTCCCAAAAGTGCAGAAAGCATCATACCTCCGCATAAATGTCCTGAAGATCCTGTTCCCGGGATCGTATAATTGATCATCTGACCTGCGAAAACCAGAGCTGCCGAAACAGCCATAGTTGGTAATTTTTCGTAGTGTCTGTCTTTTTTCATTTCAAAGATTGAATATCCTGTTGTTGCAGTAGAAGCTACATACATAGTCGCTGCCACTGCCGGCGCTAAAAGCGCATCTGCCATATGCATAATGAATCCTCCATATCTTCGTTACCATCTGCTTTTTCCTCTTATCCATCAGAACTCGTAGTACGCTCCTTATCACATAATAATAGGTATACGTCCTCCATTCATGAAAGTCGTATACCTTCTTAGCATACAAATAAAACAGCATATAAGAGGATAAGTTATATCTTATCCGGTAACATCTTAATTTTTAATAATTTGAAAGATTCTTCTGAATCCGGCGGTCACTTCATGCTAACCTGTAAATATGAAATAAGTATAACAAAATACCTATTAAATAGCAATTACAATTCCACTCAATTGTTGCATGTTTCGCTCCCCTTGATATGGTTAATCACGGATTCAATTGCTGTCGCCACATTGATATTGTCCACTCCTGCTATGACATTATCACAGTGATTCATAGGCAGCAGGATTCTTTTTGCCCGGCTTTGACTGATTGCGGTTGCCATCTTTGGAGTAATCTCTCCGTACATCGCATCTGCAATCACTATCCCGATCGGACCTACGATAAAATCCGCTTCTTTGCTGCAGACAATCACAGGATTTTCTCCTGTCGCACCTACATCTGCACCGGCTTTAAGCATTGCAGTCGTTGCTGCGCTATTGGTTCCGACTGCAATTATTTTTGCATCTTCTATATTCTTTTTAATGGCACTGACCAGCTGCTTTCCCAGACCGCCGCCCTGTGCATCCACTACCATAATATTCATATCTTTTCTCCGTAAATCTCCGAAAATATTCTGAATCGTTGTTACTAAGCATCATAACAGATTAAAACATGATTTTCCATCCTAAACAATATTCATAACCTGAATCAATAAAATCCAAGCCAATCCGTAGTAGGTCACTACTGCCACTAAATCATTTACCGTTGTAATGAGCGGTCCTGATGCTACCGCCGGATCTACCTTGATTTTATGGAAAAATAGTGGTATCAAGGTTCCTACCATGCTGGAAATAATCATGGCTAAAAGAAGCGAAACTCCTACGCATCCGGAAATTAAAAATGCAGTTCCTAAAGCGTATCCCTTGAAGGCCTTGATATACAATCCCAAAAATACCAATGCTAACAAGCCTAACAGCAGCCCATTACTAAAGCCCACTTTAATTTCTTTGATTACCAGCGCCAGCTTGTCCTTGGCTCTCAAATCTTCATCCATGAGCACTCGGATCGTTACCGCCAGTGACTGGGTACCCACATTTCCGGCCATATCCAGAATAAGTGACTGAAAACAGATGACAATGGGAAGTACTGCTACTACGCCTTCAAAAGCGCCTACAACAGTAGAAACGCCCATTCCCAAAAACAGCAAGGCAATTAGCCATGGCAAACGTTTTTTCATACTCTCTTTGGTCGTTTCCTTTAAATCTTCCTCTGCAGTCAAACCGGCCAGCTTTGCGTAATCATCACCCATTTCATCATCCACTGCTTCGATGACATCCTGCGCTGTCAAAATACCGATGATTTCTCTCTCAGAGTTTAGTACCGGGAGCGAATCCTCCGCATAATCCTTGATTTTTTCGATGCTTTCGGATATTTTCTCATGGTCCATGATATACGGATAGGAATATGCAATCAGCGAATCTAAATCCATCCCGTCTCTGGCTACAATCAAATCCTTTAAATCAATCGCACCGCAAAACTTTTCCTGTTCATCGGTGACGTAAATAGTTGTTATATTATCATTATCTCCCGCCTGACTAATCAGTTCGTGAGTCGCCTGTTTGATGGTTAAGTCTTTTCTGATACAAATATAATTTGTTGTAATCAGACTTCCGATTTCATCCTCTTCATAAGAATGAATCAACTGAATATCTGCTCTGACATCCTCATCCAGAATCGGCCGGAGCTGATCCTTGATTTCATCATCAATATCCTCGAGTAAGTCTACCGCATCATCCGAATCCATTTCATTGATTACGGCTGCTAATTTATTAATTCCCAGTTCATTGATATATTCTTCCGGTTCGTCAATAAAAGAAAGAACCTCTGAAAACCATTCTGCACCTAATATATCAAAAAGGTGAAGTCTTTCTTCTTTTTCTAACTCCTCTAAACTCTGAGCAATATCATTCTCATGATAATCATGCAATCTTTCGGCAATTTCCTCATCTGTCATCTGACTTCTGATAATTGCCAATATTTCCTCCACAAAACGTGGTTCTTTTAATACTTCTTTTTCCATTTAAGCCTCCTACTTGCGTCCCTAAAAAAGGGCATAAAAATACCACCGCGTTAACACACATATTGTTTGGTTGTGATGTTTTCAACGATGGCTTCGGCTTAATATGACATATTAAAGGGCATAAATACAGACATCCGAAATAGTCCGTAAATCTCTGCCATCGTTGTATGTACTTCGACTTCGACTATCACAACTGTCCATATATTTCCCTCCTTTTTTCATTTTCCTGCAGATATCACTCTGCTGTTTTTCTCATCCAATATAGTATACCATTTCATGCAGTGAATGTATACCGTAAATTTGTCTTTGCAGTCTCACGTAGATTCTTTTGATTGCACTGCCAACAGCTCCGCGCTCAAGTCCACGGTAAAAAAATAATAGGGTGCAGCTATGCACCCTACTATCATCACTTATTCTTATATGTCCTACACGTGGAAAGTTTCCATCGTCTGACTTAACAGAGAAACGCTGCCCTGTACCTGTCTGGTATCTTCGGATACCTCTTCACTGGCTGCTGTAATATGCTGAAGATTATCATTTACATTTTGCACTCCTGCATTTAAGTCTTCCTGGCTTCTGGCAATTGTATCCAGCATTTCATTGATGGTCGCAATACTTGCGCTGATTTCCTCTGAGCTGGCACCTAAATTGCTGCTGACTTCTACATAGTAGTTTGCATCCTGACGATAACCATTGGTAATTTCTGTCAGCATATTCTGATCCGCTGCAACTACTTCCTCTAATACGGATAAAAGCTGATTGCTAACATTACCGAGCTGTGTCACGCTGTCTAATACCTTACCGGTAAGTTCACTAACCTTTTCAATTTCTACATTTGTTGTATCACTTAAACTCTTAATTTCATCTGCTACAACTGCAAAACCACGTCCGGCTTCTCCGGCACGTGCTGCTTCAATCGATGCATTTAATGCCAG
Source organism: Lachnospiraceae bacterium (assembly GCA_045643145.1). Taxonomy (GTDB): domain Bacteria; phylum Bacillota; class Clostridia; order Lachnospirales; family Lachnospiraceae; genus SVFI01. The sequence continues at coordinate 50,960 of JAZUKG010000060.1, forward strand.
TAAATTGGTCTGGTCCGCAATGTTTTTAATTGCATTGGTTACTTCTTCTATTTGATAAATAACCTGTGCATCCTGAATAGCTTTTTGAAGCAGTTCGCTGCTTTCTGCTTTCTTTGCATCGATTTCTGCCCTTTCTTCTTCCAGTCTTGGCAGAACTGCATCAACCTTTTCAATGATTTCATTTGCTCTCAGAGCAATACCCTGTGCCTGATTTGCGAAATCCTCCACGCCACCTGCTACATCTGTACAGGTTTCATGAATATTTACAATACTGTTTGTCTGTGTTTCTATGCTGGCTCCGGTTTCTTCCATTACCGCACTGATTTCCATAATGCTTTCGCTGATATCTCCAACCTTTAATGCTGCACCGTTCATCATACTCTGAATGTTTACAGTTTCGGTCTGAGTCTGGCGAATTGTTGAGAGGAATTTTTCTTCTAACTGACCAATCAGATATTCTATTTCCTTGATTTCATTCTTCTGCGGCTGACAATTTTCTTTTCCAACCACATTTTCGATTACAAAGGTCTTCATACGTGCTACCGGACGAAGCTTTGCACCCAAGCTCATAAAAATACTAAAGCCGACACCCAAGGTCAGAACTGCTGCTGCCAATACTAAAATCGGCATATTCTTTTGATTCTTTGCATTTACGATGGATACAGGCTGCATAACTCCGAGCTTCCATCCTGTCAGCTCTATATTACCAACAGCTGTATATTTTTCAATGCCATCATAATCTTTATTTTTTAATACCTCGTCACCTGAAAGAGTAATCGGAAGCACTTCTGTTAATACGGTATTTCCGCTCTCTTTTGGCAAATATTCCGCGTTATTATGTGTAATAACACTATCATCTGCCGCGAGCAGGAATGCTTCAATACTGTCATCCAGCATGAAGTCTTTTGTCATCTTAACCAGCTCATCAATCGTGATATCTGCCAATAAAACGGCCTGCTCGTCTTCGATTTTTAACGGCTGCGCCACGGTAACAATCATCTGTCCTGTTGCAAAATCTGTATATGGGTCAGTAAAGATAAGCCCATTTTTAGCAATGGCATCCTTCCACCAGCCTCTTTCTGTCGGATCCAGATCCAAATGTGAATGGTCTGCAGGATTGACACTCTTATCATATGCAAAGCATACATAATACATGAGCGCAGATGGATTTTTCTTTAAATTCTTTTCCAAATAATCCATGATAAATTCATGATCTTTATTATTCATAAATTCCAAAGAATTTACCATCGTCGCTACAATGGAAGCCTGCTCCGAAAGCCACCCATCAATAACCTCTGCTTCTGTTAACGCTTCGGTCCTTAGCTGTGTTTTAGCATCCTGCTCAAGTGATCTCAATGATAGAACTCCTGCCAAAGTCTCTGCCAGAACGATTACAATAAAAACACTTATAATCACATATCGAAAGATGCCGCCTCGTATTGTTTTAAAAAATGACTGTTTATCCATATATACGACTCCTCCTTGATTCATACAGATAAATGCATTATAGCACAGATTATTTCAATTTGCACTAAAAAATTACAATTACATCCGTTTCATATGTGAAATTGCACAAAAAGAGTCTGAGACTTTCATCTCAGACCCCTTACTTTTTTAATTCTATACCAGTTGCTTCTCCCAGGCTTCTAAAAGTTCCATACAGCCATCGATATCCATATCCCAGGATAGTTGTTTTAATTTCTCTATGTTATCCTTATCCTCTGTGCGGAAGGCGTTTTCAGACAAAATTTCCTCTATTCTGTCCATATTCAAATCATCAATTGCCGCTTTCATTTCCTGAACCAAAGCAATCATTTGATCTGTACTTACATCAGACTGCGTTTTTTCCAAATCATTGCTTTCAGCCTCATTCTCAATAAAATACGGCATCAGCGCATCTCTGAGGTTTCTGTATTCTCGCAGCATCTCATCTGTCTTTGCATGAATTTGAGCTATATCACGCTGATTGCCCATCTTTTCCAAATATTCTGCCTTTTTCGAAAGAGACAATGCACCAATCTGTTTGGATGAACTCTTTAACGCATGCACCTCTACGACATAGGTACCAATTTCTTCTTCCTGCTCGCAGGCTTTGATTTTGGTCATCTTGCGATCAATCATGCTGTAATAGTCCTTTAATACCTTCCAGAAAAGCTTCTCTGTTTTCAAAAGTCCCAATGCGTACTTTGTATCCAGGAAAGTGAGCCCTTCTATTCCGGCCACGGCTTCACCGCTTATTACCGGCTTTTGCTGCAGCATACTGATTGGTTTTTGCTTTTCAGCAGGAATCCAGTTTCTGAGGACCTCTGTTATTGCTGACAACACAATTGGTTTGGGTACAAAGTCATTCAGTCCTTCCTGCAAATATGCTTCCTTACTTCCGGCTACTGCATTTGCTGTCAAGGCGATAATCGGCAGCTTCGCATAATGGCTGTCATAATCTCGAATCAAATGCGTTGCTTCTATTCCGTCCATTTCCGGCATCATGTGATCCATAAAAATGATGTCATACTCTTTCGATTTGATCATTTCCAATGCTTTGGCACCGCTGTTTGCCATATCCAGCTGCATGCCAAACGGCTCCATCAAGCCCTCCGCCACTGTCAGATTGACTTCATTATCATCTACTACCAGCGCCTTGATATCCGGCAATACAAAGTCAATTTCTTCACTCTTTTCATCCAGTCTTTCTGTTTCTGTACTGATATTTTGAAGCACATCTGATACCGCATAAATGGTAACCGGTTTACGAAGCATAATCAGTTTTTCTTCCTGAGAAAATCTGCAGCTGTCCATGGAATGAATGACTACCAATTTGATTTCTCTCTCTTGTAATCTGTCATGCATGATTTCAATCAGTTCCTGAGTCACCAGTCTTTCTTCAATAAAGACATAATCAATCTCCGCCTGTTCCAGCACCGGATAAAACATATCATCATGCACAGATAAATAATGAGCGCCAAGCAGCGCCATATCTTTTTCTAACTGCTTTCTGACATAATCATTTTCAATGTATCCCAATACAACCGGACAGTCTTCCAGGCGTTTGATGCTTCTGGTATCTCGTACGATTTCCTGTGGTATTTCAAAATAAAAGTTACTTCCGACTCCATACTCACTTTCAACCTGTATGTTTCCGCCCATTTCCTCCACGAGACTTTGTACAATCGCCAGACCGAGACCGGTACCCTCAATTTTTCGATTACGTTTGCTGTCTACCTGTTCAAAAGAATTGAACAGCTTTGCCATATCCTCTTTTTTAATACCGATTCCCGTATCCTGAACCGATACAAACAAGCTGATTTGTTTCTCTGAGATTCGTCTTTTCTTTAATGAAATGATGACCTGTCCGGACTCGGTAAATTTAATCGCATTGTTTGCCAGATTCACAATAATCTGCTTGATTCGTATATCATCTCCCAATAAAGCTACCGGGATGTCCGGATCCATATCCACAATCAGCTCCAGATCCTTTGCACTCATACGGTTGGAAATGATACTGACAACATCCTTCACCAGGGTCAATGGTTCATATTCCACAGGGGTTATTTTCATCTTGCCGGCATCCAGCTTGGAATAATCCAAAATATCATTAATAATCGCCAACAGCATATTGGCAGAGGTCAAAACCTGGTCAATATTGGATCTGGCCTTTTTGGACATTTCTTCTCTGAGTGCAATCTGAGACATACCAATGATAGCATTCATTGGCGTTCTGATTTCATGACTCATATTTGCCAAAAAGTCGGTTTTTGCGGTTGCTGCTTTTAGTGCAACTTCTCCTTCCTTTCTGGCTAAATAAGTACGATACGCCATATCAGAAAGCATATCCGCAAATTCATATATAAAATTGGTACAACGCTCTACCGCCTGTGCCGGAATAATAGGAATCTCTTTTGCCGCATCAACAAACTCCTGCTCATCTACACCGATTTCATAAGCGATATCACTTATAGTCTCTAAATCCGGAGCTTCTGATAAAACCTGGCCACCTATCATACCTCCGATAATTTTACCATTCATTAAAATCGGAGCAGCAAAATCTACCAGCTTGGCATGACAGTAGTAAAATACAGGCTGCTTCAGCTCAAAGGCCTGCATAATTCCCTCTCTGTCACATTGCTCACAGCGTCTTTTACCTTCGGCTGTTGCTCTGCAATACTCCGTACAAAAACGAGTAAAATTACTGCCTTTTGTAATCGGATGTCCCTGAGGATCGGTAATCAGTGCTGCAACACGGGCCATTTTAGAAAAAGTCTCCTGAACCTTTGTCAATTCCTCGATACTCAACAGGTCCGTAAGCACAATATCTTCATCTATTTCTAACTGATCTACACTTAAATGTTCCATCCGTATATCATGCCTCCTTTGCCTGTAAAACATCCTTGATTGTCTGATGCAATCTGTCATAATCCACAGGCTTTAATAAGTAACCCTGAGGTAACATTGCCAGAACATTTTTTATCTTTGATGTATCTGAAATACCGGTCAAAAAAACAACCGGTATCTGACTGGTCTTTTCATCTTCTTTGATCTGCTTAAATACCTCCTGTCCGCTCATTTCCGGCATTTCATAATCCAGCAAAATCAAATCTGTTTCCTTTTGTGAAAGGTACTTTAATGCAAATTTTCCGGATGGTGCGGTCGCAACCACATACTCTTCCTCCAAATACATTTTTATAGTACGCAGCATAGTCGGATCATCATCCACGACTAAAATATGTTTCTTTCTATTTGCTTCTTCTTCCTGCTGTTTACGAATTTTTTCCTTTTCACGTGCTTCCTGTTCCAGGCGCAGTTCTTCTATCACTGCTTCAATTTCCAGTTGTATTTTTTTGATAGAAATTGGCTTTATCAGCGGAAGACTAACCTGTGTCATCAAATCATCACGTATACCTTCATACAATGGTTTATCGCCCAGCAGCACAAAGACCCTGTTTTCCATTCCGATTTGCTTCAGACATGTAAGTGCCCAATCAATCGCATCGTTATCCTCCGAGGTCCCCTTACCCAAACAATATACAAATACATCCGGTTCAAAAAGTTTGATATGTCCACGTATATCATTCATTCGAGTAGATGTCGAAAGGCAGGAAAAAACTGCCTCTGTATGAGAAAAGAAATCATCCAAAATGGCACCATGAGCTCCTGCTATTAATACCTTCTGTTTCATAGTCATTGCCTCCATCCATATTTTATTTTGATACTATCTTTCTCTCAATTGTCTACACAAAACCGTCCAATATATTCATCGACATTTTGACCTTAATTCATTACTGATTTCATACAAAAAAGAGTGCCAAAATAACACTCTTTTTGTATAGAATTATTCTCTTATTTTTTTGTTGTAACCTTCTTGGCTTTAGACCACGCTGATACATACTTTATTCCGTCAACATTTGTATAAGTACGAATTCTTACATAATATTTTTTCTTTGCTTTCAGCTTCTTAATGGTTAACTTCGAAGTCTTATTTTTCTTTACCGTCTTTGTTTTGGCTCCGGTAAATTTAGAATTGGTAGCATACTGAATCTGATATCCGCTAACCTGAGAAGTATTTGTTTTCCATTTTGCAGTAAATCCTTTTTTCTGCTTTGTAAGTTTTGAAAGAGATGTTCCTGCAGGGTAAATGGTATAAGATCTTTCTTCAGATCCGAAATAATTTCCTTTAAAGTCAATCTGACAAGAGTAAGTACCTACATTTGTGCTGCCGTAAGCCGGTCTGACCGTATAATTTGCAGAGGAAATCACATTTCCCTTTGCATCTTTTACAATAACAGCAGGTACCTGCGGTTTACCGTTGTATACAAAGGATGTAGCAGATAAATAAATAATCTTTGGACTGTTAATAACCGTTCTGGTATTTAATACATCACAGTCTTCACATCTGCTTTCAATCAAACCGTCTGAATATGTATTTGCCTGCTGTACATAATCTTTCCACTTATGTACATGTTTACCAATCCAAACGCTTCCGTTTGCATCAACCGTATCAAGATAGAGCGAAATGTAATATACACCCTTTTCAAGCGGAAGAATCACAGTGGTTGACTTATTTGCAAGGTCTGATACAGATGCATCCCTTGTCAATCCGTTCTTGGAATATTTCACAACCTTGAAGTTTTCATCTAACAGAGAGAAACCGACTTTGTCACTATTAGCCGACTTAATCGTATAGCTGTAGCTTCCCGGCTCTGTAACAAGAATCTTTGCATATGCCTTATTTCTTCTCTCCTGTAAATTTAACATTGCATTATGTGTTTCCTGATAATCAAAGGTATAAGTCGTATTTAATGCAATTCTTGGTGCATCTAAAATATTAGAAGGCACGATAGTATGCACTGTGGTAGATACTACCTGTTCATTTGTATTGAAGTCTGAATTTCCGGTATCTGTGCTTGAAAGCTTGACTAATACACTTCCGTTTACATTATCTGATCCGGCATACCAGCAAAGGTAATATACGCCTTCCTTCAATGCATATGTACCGGTTGCAGATGCCAATGCCAGTTTTTCTGCCTTGGCCTCTTTTTCAACCCCATTTCTTTTTTCCGTTACAACATTGTAATTATCATCTAACAAATAGATATTTACATTATCATTGGTAGCTGATTTAAAGATATAAGTATAGTTGCCCGGCTCTGTAACGAGCAGTTTGACATAGGCGTTGCTTCTGGTTTTCGGAAGATTAATCATCGCATCATGTTTTTCCATACAATCAAAAGTATAAGTCGTATCTAATGCAATTCTTGGTGCTTCCAAAATGTTTCCGGTTGCATATGTATGTTCTGTGGTTCCTGCCACCTTTTCATCTGTATTGTAAGCAGGATTTTCAACTTCTTTCTCCTCGTTTCCAACCCATACGCTTCCGTTTGCATTTGCGGTTTCAACTTTTAAAGAAATGTAGTATTCTCCTTTTTCCAGCGGAAGAACCATACTGTTTGACTTATTCGATAAATACGATACAGAAGCATCCATTGTTACGCCGTCTACCGTATATTTTACTACCTCAAAGTTTTCATCCAGCAGTGAAGAACTAATCTGATCCGCAGATGATGATTTGACAGTATAATTATAATTTCCCGGTTCCGTAACAATCACCTTAACATAGGCATTATTTCTGACACTCTGAAGATTCAGCATTGCATTATATGCTTCCTGATAATCAAACGTATACATATTGTTTAATGCAATTCGAGGTGCATCTAAAATATTAGAAGGCACGATAGTGTGTTCCGTAGTCGGAACAGTCTTCTCATCAGGATTACTACCTGTATTTCCGGTATCACTGCTTGAAAGCTTGACTAAAACACTTCCGTTTACATCATTTGAATTTGCATTGAAACAAAGATAATATACTCCTTCTTTCAGTGTATAAGAACCTATTGCAGAGGCTAAAGAAAGGTTTTCTGCTTTCGCCTCTTTTTCAACTCCGTTTTTCTTTTCTGTCACAATATTATAGTTGTCATCTAACAAGTAAATGCTCACATAACCACTTGTAGCAGATTTAAAGGTATAACTATAGGTGCCCGGCTCTGTAACGAGCAGTTTAACATACGCCTTGCTTCTGACACCCGGAATATTGATCATCGCATTGTATTTTTCCTGACAGTCAAAGGTATATGTCGTATCTAATGCAATTCTTGGTGCTTCCATGATGTTACCGGTCGCATAAGTATTCTCTGTTGTATCTATTACCTTTTCTTCTTCATCATAAGAAGGATTCATACCTTTTTTATCTGATGCAGCCAACATTATGGTTCCGTTTGCATCAGTGGAATCATAAATATAAAAGGCAATGTAGTATACACCTTTTTTCAGAGAATAGGTGCCTGAAGCTGAGGCTAAGGCCAGATACTCTGCCTTCGCTTCTTGTAAATTTTCTCCGCTTTTTGCTGTTACCACATTATAGTTCTCGTCTAACAGATAAAAATGAACTCTGTCCTTGGTAGCTGACCTAAATGTGTAGGTATAATCACCCGGTTCGGTAATTAAGGCCTTTACATATGCATTACATCCGACTCCCGGAAGATTAATCATCGATTTATGATTTTCCAGGCAATCAAAGGTATATGTTGTATTCAGCGCAATTCTTGGTGCATCTAAAATATTTTGAGACACCTGTGTACAATCATTAGCAGATACTACAGTTTCGGCTAAATCAAACTCAGGACCGGTTACCGCTTCATCTGCCAAAGCAACAGAAACGGTTCCGTTTGCATTTACACTATCTCTAATATATAAATCAATGTAATATACACCTTCTGCGAGTTCATAAGTATCCGTCACTGAGCCATAACTTAAATACTCAGCTTTTGCTTCAGATCCGTTCTTCGCTGTTAACACATTGTAGTTTTCATCCAGTAAATAAAAATGCATTCTGTCTGATGTTGCCGATTTAAAGGTATAGGTATAGCTTCCGGACTCTGTAATCAACACCTTTGCATATGTGTGGATCTCTCTTCCCGGGAGATTCAGCATTGCCTCTTTATTTTCTGCACAGTCATAAGTATATACGGTATCAAGTGCAATTCTTGGTGCGTCTAAAATATTCTGTGTAAGCTCTGTTTTTGCTGTTGTAAGTGCTACAGCTTCTTCTATATCAAACTCAGGATTTGCTACCTTTTTATCTACAGATGCGATAGAAACAGTTCCGTTTGCATTCACACTGTCTCTTATATATAACTCAATATAATATACACCTTCTGTGAGTTCATAAGTATCCGTCACTGAGCCATAACTTAAATACTCAGCTTTTGCTTTCTTTGTTTCCGTTCCTTTTTTCGCTGTCACTATATTGTAGTTTTCATCCAGCAAATAAAAATGCATTCTGTCTGATGTTGCCGATTTAAAGGTGTATGTATAGCTTCCCGGCTCTGTAATGAGCACCTTCGCAAAAGTACTTATTTCTCTTCCCGGAAGGTTCAGCATTGCCCCCTTATTTTCTGAGCAGTCGTAGGTATAAACTGTATCCAATGCGATTCTTGGAGCATTCAAGATATTGGTCATAAGTGGTGTATGTGCATCTGCTGGAGCTACTGTTTCCTCAGTGTCATACTCGATATTCGCAGCCTTTTCATCTGCTTTCGCAATCGATACCGTTCCGTTTGCATATATACTGTCTCTTATCCAAAGTTTGATATAATAAACACCCTCTGTTAATGCCAAGGTTTCGGTTGCGCTTCCGTATCTATAATTCTCCGCCTTTGCTTCTATCGTATCTGACCCTTTTTTTGCAGTTACGAGATTATAATTTTCATCCAACAGATTAAACGACGTTCTGAAATTGGTCGCAGATCGAAAAGTATAGGTATAGTTTCCGGCCTCTGTAATCAAAACCTTTGCATATCCTTCAGTATCAACATTCAGGAGATTTAACGTAGCTCCGGTACTGTTCTGACCGTCAAAGGTATATTCTTTGCCAAGTTCAATTCTCGGAACATCCAAAAAATATCTTGGCATATCTGTATGTGCAGTAGTTGATACACATTCCTCACTCAGATTATATTCCGGATTTTCTACTGAGCTGTCTGCCGGAGCAATTTCAACTGTACCGGCTGCATTTGTATTATCATCTACATAAAAATCAATATAATACTCACCTTCAGACAAGGTATAAGTAGCGGTTGAAGATGCAAACTTCAATCTTCTGGCATATGCTTCTACAGTAGTATCCCCTTTCTTTACAGATACAATCTGATTATCTGCATCACGAAGCGAAAAACTTACTCTGTCTAATGTTGAGGATCTGAAGGTATAGGTATAGCTTCCGGCCTGAGTCACCATCACTTTAACAAAGGTCTCCTGTCTATTGGACGGCAGATTGATATCAGCATCATGATTATTCAAACAATCAAATGTATAGCATTTACCCATTTCAATTTCTGGTGCTTCTAAAAAATTGTTGCTCGCTACTATCTTTGAATCCTCTGCAGCAAATTCCGGAGCGATAGACTCTGTATCCTCAACTCCTGTCGCATCATTTTCAGCAATGTCAGACTCTGCAATGTCTGTTTCAGAATCAGAAGTTTCAACATCTACAGTATCTGTGCCTAAAGATTCTGCTTCTGCCTCCTCTGCGACAACAGCTTCCGGTGTGAAATCATTTTGTGATACTGTAGGTTCCTGTGCATAAGCAGGTCCAATCATACTTGTCGTCAATGCAACTGACAACATAATGGCTAGTAATCTCTTTTTTATCATTTTTCTCCCTCTCTTTTACATCAATTACCTAAATCGATATAATTCTCTGTTTTCATATTTTCTTTGACAAAACCCTGCCAATTTTTAACAAAATAGCATTTAAATTTTACCATTTGAAAAAACGAAATACAATCCATTTTTAAAGAAACAAGGTTTTCTACAATAAAACAGACTTCCGAATATTTTTCGGAAGTCTGATATTCTTTTATATGCTTAGAATACTCCAAATGCCTTTAATAAAATCAAGATAAGTAAAATCGGAGCAATAAACTTAACCATAACAATATAAAGTCCCTTACGTCCAAACTTTTCACCGTTTCTGGTTACTTCATCAATGATAGTCTTCGGTTTTACTACCCATCCGATCAGAATACAGGTTAAGATCGCTACTACCGGCATCATAACATTATTGCTCAGGTAATCCAATACATCCAAAATCTGACCTACATCACCGTTTGGAAGCTTCAGTTCAAAATAGAGTTTGTTGTATCCGAGACAAACCACGATTCCAATCGCCAGCGCATAAATCGATGTAAGCAAAGATGCACTATGACGCGATAATTTGAACTTATCCATAAGACTGGATACAATTGCCTCCATAATAGATACGGATGAGGTAATTGCAGCAAAAAGAACCATGATGAAAAATACAATACCGATATAAGTACCAATGCTTCCCATTTCATTAAAAATCTTTGGAAGCGATACAAAAATCAGTCCCGGCCCTGCTGAAAGACCTTCCTTGCCCATGAATACAATCACAGCCGGAATAATCATAAGTCCTGCAATGAACGCAATCAATGTATCAAAGATTTCAATCTGGTTAATGGAACTCATCAGATTTACATCCTTTTTTACATAAGAACCATATGCAATCATAATACCCATAGCTACACTAATGGAATAGAATAACTGTCCCATGGCATCGAGAATAACCACCATAAGCGAACTAAATGTAATATTGGTAAAGTCCGGTAATAAATATACCTTGAGACCATCAATACCGGTTGTTACTACGCCATTTGCTTCATGTTTAAGAGTCATAGAGAAAATTGCGATTCCGCAAATCATAAAGAATAAGATTGGCATGAGGACCTTACTGTATCTTTCAATACCACCTTCTACACCGGAGAATACAATCACTGCCGTTGCTAAAATAAAGATAATCGCAAAAATAATCGGCGAAACATCGGATGTAATAAATCCGGTGAAATATCCGTCAGCAACCGTTGCTTTATCATTAAAATTGATAAATTCCCAAAAATACTTCAAAATCCAACCACCGATGGTACAGTAATACGGAAGAATAATAGCCGGTACAATACACGCTAAAACGCCGAGTCCTTTCCATTTTTCATGGATTTCACCATATGCAGTTAACGGACTTTGCTGAGTCTTTCGTCCGATTGCTATTTCTGTTGTAAGAAGTGTAAATCCAAATGTAATAACCAGTACAAAATAGCAAAGAAGGAAAATTCCTCCACCGTTTTTTGCTACCAAATACGGAAATCTCCAGATATTACCCAGGCCTACTGCACTACCTGCAGCTGCCAGGACAAAACCCATTTTGCCCGAAAAATTACTTCTGTCTTTCATA
>JAZUKG010000061.1:0-3385 GCA_045643145.1 Lachnospiraceae bacterium
ATGCCAATAACCAATCATAAAACTGATGTTAATTATGCAGCTCGACAGCTGAAATTAACATTGGAAATCAAAAAATTAATTGATATTTCTGATCCGGTATATACCTTCTGTGAAGTTATGGATCACATTGACCTATCAACATATTTTGTAGAGAAAGGATACAAAACAGGTCGTCCAAAATGTGATTCTCAGAAGTTGCTAAAGGTTATACTGTTCGCTTTTATGGAGCATCCGGTGACACCATCCTTACTTTATAGCTGTTTTTTTACAGCCCCTTCTTCTATTTTATGTAATAGGAAAGAACTTTCTCATTACAAAAATAGGTTCCTGCCGTAAAACTGCAGGAACATTAACTGTAAATGCTATCCTAAAAGTTGACCAGTTTTAACCATTTCGCTATCGAATTAGTTTACCACCTTGAAATATACCTTTTATGATTTAGAGGCAATCTAAATTCATGAAAGGAGAAGAAAGGTGATGATTGTCGAAATGGATTTATACTACGAAATCCGAACCCGCTATAATGCAGGACAGTCTATTCGGTCTATTGCCAAAGGCCTTGGCATAGCCAGACAGACTGTAAAGAAGTATTGCGAAGGCAATACACACCCTGATGTCCGCAAGGATTATCACAGGGAATCTGAGGTTCTGACTCAGAGTGTTCTGGATTTTATCAAGGCTTGTCTTGCTGAAGACCAGAACGAAAATCTATCTAAACAGTGGCATACCGCCAGGCGTATTTATGAAAGGCTGGTCTTCGAAAAAGGATTCCGAGGAGCCGAATCAACTGTGCGCAATGCTGTAAAAGCTCTCAGGTTGCAGATGTCTATTTCTCCTCATGCTGACATACCGCTAGTGTATGATCCCGGAGATGCCATCCAGATTGATTGGGGTGAAGCTACTGCTTATATCGATGGATGTAAAACCAAGATTTACTTCTTCTGCGGAAGGCTTTGCTACAGTTGTGCCATATTTGTCCAAGCCTTTTATTCGCAGAACAAGGAATCATTCCTCGAAGCTCAGCAAAAGATGTTTGATTTCTTTGGCGGTGTCCCTAAGCGCCTTATATTTGATAATGCAAAGGTCGCCGTAAAAGAAGGTTTTGGCTTACATGCCAAGGCAACTGAAAGTTATAAGGCATTCGCTGCTCATTATGCCTTTATAACTGATTTCTGCAACATAGCAAGTGGCAACGAAAAAGGTCTTGTTGAAAACCTTGTTGGCTATGCCAGAAAAAACTTTATGGTCCCGGTTCCAAGGGTTAACAGTATCGAAGAACTTAATAAACAACTACTTGAGCACTGTACCCAATATCTGGATACCCATAAGATTGATTCGAAGACCCTAACCGTAAGCGAAGCATATAAAACTGAACAGGCGGTCCTTCAGTCAATTCCGATGTATCGCTATGACACCAGTAAAACCGAGACTCCAAAAGTTAATGATTATTCAATCGTCCGCTTCGATAAGAATAATTACTCAGTTCCGGTTAAATATCTCGGTAAAGACATAACCGTGAAAGGATATGCCAACGAGGTTCTTATATTCCACAAGGGTACACTGATAGCAACTCATCGGCGTACCTATGGGAAAGGTAAAACTGAATATCGCCTTGAACATTATATCGATCTGCTTGAAATCAAACCAAGGGCTGTATTTCAGGCTGCGCCGGTCAGGGCTACTGTTGACAAAGAACTCATAGACTGGGGCAAACAGCTACCTGGCGGTAACTACGAAATGGTTAAGCTTCTTCGCCTATGTGTAGATCATGGCATAGATAAAGTGCTTGATATCAAACATAAGTTGCCGGTCGGTATTGTGCCTACCATCGATATCATAAGGAGTCATCTCCACGAAGAAACAGAATCAAATATTCTGTATTTCAACAATGATATCGAGGTCATATCTACTGACTTGTCAAAATACGATGAAAGGTGCGGTGTAATGTTCAAATGAATGAATTAAATAAACAAACTATAGAGCTTTATGCTAAACAGCTACGCGTTCCTACATTTAACAGGTATGCTGATGTATTAAAACAACTGAATAATGACCATGGTTATGATGATTTCCTTGTTGCACTTATGAAACAGGAGCTTGATGCCAGAACTGAAGGCAATCGTCAAAGGAAAATCCGAACTGCAAATTTTCCATATATCAAAACCATAGACGAACTTGACTGCAGCCGTTTTGAACATATGACGGAAGCCTTTGTAAATGAGCTGGCCTCCTGTGATTTCATATCCAAGCATCAGAACATCGTCATGATTGGAAATCCTGGTACCGGAAAAACACATCTTTCCATTGCATTGGGCGTAAAGGCCTGTATGCAAGGCATGAATGTTAAATTCTTTACGGCAGCAAATCTGTCAAACGAGCTTATAGAGGCTCAAGATAACCACAAGCTTTTAAAGCTTGAAAAACAGATATCAAAGGCTGATTTGCTCATCATAGATGAACTAAGCTACCTTACATTCAACAGGTATCAGTCGGAGCTACTGTTTAAAGTTATTGCCGACAGGGCTGAACGAAAGAGCGTAATAGTATCAACAAATCTTAAGTTCGCCGAATGGACAACAATGTTTGAAAATACAACAATGGTTACGGCTCTTATTGACCGACTTACTTTCCGGAGCCATGTACTAAACATGAATTCTGATAATCCGTACAGAGCTGAGCATGCAGCTGTTATAGTAGCTGATGATTCCACCACAAGGAAAGGGGGGCGTAAGAATGCCAAGGCCTAAAACCATGTCCTACGATACTCTTCTGGAAGTGTACGAAGAAGCATCTTATATGCTTGTTAATGAAATGAAAGATAATAACCGGCTTCGTGATGAGATAGAATACCTAAGCGATTTCATCTGTTGGAAGGAACTCGAAGAGGAATATATCCACTTTAAAGAGAATGCTGTTCGTGATCCTAATGATGATCTTCCATTTCCAAGATATATATTAAAGTAATTCAACGGGGAATGCTGTTTACCGGTATTCCCCATATATAGAAATCAAGTGGTCAACTAATTCAGTAGCACTTGGTAAACTTTTTGAATAGCACAGATGGTAAACTTTTTCGTCAGCACAGATGGTAAAGATATTCATCAGCACAAACATGACAAATGGTAAAGTAATTCGCTAGCAAGATGGTAAACTAATTCATCAGCAAGTGGTAAACTTTTTCATTGTCATTTACAGTATAACGATAATTTGATGTGAGGGATAAGTAATGAAAAAGTTATTTTCAACAAAAACATGTAAATGGATAATAACATATTTTTGCTATCTTTTATTGGTTGTCTATCCGATATTTTTCATGTATTTTCAAAACTCGGATGAAATGGGTTTTGGGGAAATAAAAGAATTGCTGCTGATATTTGTATTAATT
>JAZUKG010000062.1:0-1503 GCA_045643145.1 Lachnospiraceae bacterium
TAACCAAGATAAGGATAATAAAAGTAGCTGTGTAACCGAAAAGGTAGCAGTAGAGGTGTCATGGACGCACCACTGAATCTACGGGGCAGAGCCCCGCAAATCAGATGCTCGGTAATTCAATTGCCGATGTAGTTCACAAGAAAAGGGATATGAAACGATATGGGCTCAGGAAGGTCGGCAAGCGAATGTTATGCTCAAAAATGAAACCTATGATATAGTTTTAATGGATTTGATGCTCCCATTTATTTCGGGGGAAGAACTAATCAAGCGCCTTCGAGAATTTTCTGATGTTCCGGTCATTATATTGTCGGCAAAATCCATGAAGGAGACCAGGCTTGAGATGCTGCGCATCGGAGCGGATGATTACATCTTAAAACCATTTGATCTTGATGAGGTGCTGGTACGTATGGAAGTGGTTATGTGCCGGGCAGATGCAGGAAAAATTTCATCGATGGAATTATTGTCAGTCGGTGCACTTACTATGGATACGGTGCAGATGAGAGTGATCTATCAGGAGAAGGAACTCTCACTGACTGCTAAGGAATTTCAGCTTTTAAAGCTATTCATGGAAAATCCGAAGAAGACATTTACGAAAGCAAATCTGTATGAGGCAGTTTGGAATGATGTGTATTATTACGAAGAAAATACAATTAACGTTCATATGAGTAATCTGCGCGGAAAAATAAAAAAAACTACAGGTGAGGAACTGATTGAAACTGTTTGGGGAATCGGCTATCGCATGAAGGAGGAGGCTAAATGAGCAGAAAAAATCATTTGTATGTTCCTTATTGCACTCATACTGATTGTATTATTTGAGGAAGCACCCTGAAGCGGTATCGGAATATAGCAAAGTAAAAACAGAAGGTGCCTTGAAATTTCCATATGATATGGATGGATATATTGCATATAAATCTGATTTCATAGAACGGATTTACGAAAAAATAGGAGTTAATTAAAAAGTGAGGAAGTGAATCCGAATCAAAAGGACCACTTTCTCTTTTTTTATAGACATATACATAGAGGTGTTCTATAATTTTTATAGGTATGTGCCGGGTATGGCACAGCAAATTTGACAGTACTATATACACACAATTTTATACTAACTACAGGAGAAAATTATGTTGGATCAAAGTTACTATGAAAAAGCAGATGAGATTATTGCCGGATACGGTACAGAGAGCCGTTTCCTGATTCCTGTGATACAGGATGTGCAAGCAGAGTATCGTTATCTGCCACCAGAATTATTAAAGTATATCGCGAAAAAACTGCATATCACAGAGGCAAAGGCATATAGCGTTGCCACATTTTATGAGAACTTTTCGTTTGATCAGAAGGGAAAATATGTGATCAAGGTCTGTGAAGGAACGGCATGTCACGTGCGCCGTGGAACAGATGTATTAGATAAGCTGCGCGAAATCCTCGCATTAAAGCCAGGACAGAGCACAACAAAGGATATGATGTTTACCTTGGAAACGGTTTCCTGCTTAGGTGCTTGTGGTCTTG
>JAZUKG010000063.1:0-1810 GCA_045643145.1 Lachnospiraceae bacterium
AAAGCTGGTTGAACCAATGATTAAAGATGATACGATTTTTAAAAATTATTTTGAAAATATATATAAAGAAATTAACCTGTATTATTCACGTAAATATCAATCCAGCGGAAAAACCCGCATAGATACTGGATAAATTTAACATGAAGCTTTCACCCAAAAGGTGAAGTCCAGAAAAGTATATAACCGGCTTTGAAAGTGCGGAAAAACAGAAAAAGCAATAGAAAAGAGGACTTCAGCTTTGGTATAATGTAGTTACCACACAAACAAAAACCAAAAAGGAGAAGTCCTCATGGCTATTGTAAACGTCACTACATTAGAAAGCAACAAAAATTTTAAGATTTCTTTCGACGGCGGTAATCTGTCCTCTGATGGCGGCCTTCTGCTGATGAAGGAATTCATGAATAAATTCGGTATTCCGGCACTGCTGAAGGAGAGCTTTCATACCACCGACAAAAGCTATATCCGTAAACACAAAGACGCGGATAATCTTTTGCAAATCATCTATCAGATTTTGGGAGCATATTTTGCGGATGATACAGCGGATGCACTGAAAAACGATCCTGTTTTTACTTCCGTATTGGAAAAAGAAACCCTTGCCTCTCAGCCGACATTGTCCCGTTTCTACAACCGTTTGGATGAGGAAACCATAGATCAGCTGGATGAGATCAACAGAGTGATTCTGAAAAGAGCTTATTCTGTCAAAAATCCGGAGCATATTCTGCTGGATATAGACACCACGCTGCTTGACGGTTACGGAAAGCAGGAAGGTGTCTGCTTCAATTACCATTACCAGGCAAGCGGATATCACCCATTTATCTGTTTCGACAGTCTGACAGGGGATTTGATCGGTACACAGCTGCGAGGCGGGAGCGACTATTGCTGCAAGAATGTGAGGGATTTTCTTGAACCGATTCTGATTGAGTATCTGGATAAATATCCGGATACCGTAATGTTTCTCAGAGGTGACAGCGGGTTTGCAACAGATGAACTGTATTCATTGTGCGAAACACACGGAACATCCTATGCAATCCGCCTGAAGGAAAACGGCGTGCTGCGTAAACTTGCTTCCGGTATTGAATCCGAACTTGATGATCTGACTATGGAAAACATGGTGGATTATGCCGTCGTATACGGTGAATTCCTGTACAAGGCAAAATCATGGGATTATCCACGGAGAGTCGTATGCAAAATTGAAAAACCTGCCGGACAGATGTTGCACCTTTATACATTCGTTGTAACAAATATGGATTCATCACCGACAAATCTGATTGCATTCTATTGCAAACGCGGAAATATGGAAAACATGATCAAAGAATGCAAGAACGGATTTGACTTCGGAGCCGTCAGCAGTTCATTAATGATTGTCAATGCAAACCGACTGAAGATTCATATGCTGGCTTACAATATTTTTAATCTGTTCCGGCGTCTGATGCTCCCGGTGATGATGCGGAAAGACAGAATCGATACGATTCGTCTCAATCTGTTCAAAACTGCGGTCAGAATCGTATATAAGGCAAGATACCTGTACTTCAAGCTTTGCAGCAGCTGTCCGTTTAAAGATGCTTTCTATGAGACTTTACGTAATATTACTCGGTTATCGCCTCTCCTTGAGTAGGTTTTAATAATTGCACCTTGACAATTTCAGTCATCTCCAGCACATCAAGGGGATAGTTTACCCTTTTGTGGAAAACTTTCCATGTTTTTACGGTGAGGCTGTTATTGTCATCAATAATTATGAACACTCAGGAACCCTTTGCGGCTCCATGAATAATTCAGGTTAATATTTGTGACATGGGTACAATTGCTGCCT
>JAZUKG010000064.1:0-3855 GCA_045643145.1 Lachnospiraceae bacterium
CCCGTTTCCGGCATTTTCATCGAAGAACTTTCTCTCTACCGAAAGTTCACCTCCACACTTATCCTTTTTATCGGAAATTTCCGATAAAAAGCATTATCAGCGAAAAAGTATTATCGGCAATCTAGAACAAAAAGCCTGTTAATCACATGTATGTAGCTTATTTTTATCAGAAGAATTGCTGATAACATTCCCTTTGCAATTCTCAATTGATATCCTTTTAATGACCGCAAGTAACCTGCGGCAGAAAGGAGCATTGGGATGAATACCCTACAAATAATAATTAACAAAGTTCTAGAGAAGCAAAAGCAGTTGCTTTCCCCATCAACCTATGATGTGCGAAAGAATTATCTTAAGCACTTATCGGCTCATGCAGAACAGCTTGGGATTTCGGAGCCGTGTCAGGAATTATTCGATTCTTATGTGGCAAGAGCATCTACTGCTGATTTACGTTTCCAGCTTTTTCACGCTGTCCGGCTTGTTGACCTTGAGGCAGGGACGAAAGCCTTTACTCCAGACGGTAAGTTGTATAATGAACCCCCGATTCCATCTACGGAAGAATCAGATAAGGTATTTCAAACGATAGTGTTTCCGATTGCTGACGGATGTATAGATTCAGGATTTCTGATACAGCGGGCAGCAAAAGAAATGCAATATCTGAGATTATCCTCCTCTACAAACTGGCAATACATGCAGGTCTGGAGAGAACTATATATTTCCCTTTACCTTAAAGGGGATACTACTTTTTCCAGATCCAGATATGAAGATTTCATAACGAGAGCATTCCAGCAGTATCAGGAAGGAACACTTCCCGAATGGAAGAAAAAGATCCAAATCCGTGCAGTTCGCGTGCTGCTTGAAGTTGCAGATACCGGCTGCTTTAAATGGAAGTTATTTCTTACGCGTAAGGTATGCTGTCAGGAAGAATCTCTCGAAGAATTGCGCCAACAGTATATTTCCTTTCTTCGTGCAAGAAATCTTGAAAGGAAAACAATCAAACTCTATGATTATTCCTTTCGCTGTTTGGTCGAAGGACTCTCCATTACTACTGTTGCCGAGTTAGAGACTTTGATTCCCGAGCAGATACAGGGGATGCTCATTTCTCTGTCAGAAAAACTTAGTATTAACAGCCGGGGAACGATTTTTCCGATCATTCGTCAAATCCTTACATATTTGTACGACTCCGGATTTGCTTCATCTGATTTTTCTGGCATGATTCTTACACCCGCATATCAAAATGGGCACCTCCGTCCGTATCTTAAATCTTCGGATGAAGAAAAGCTATACGTTGTGATGGAAGATGCACCGCTTCGCAATAAAGCCATGATGCGGCTTGCCTTACGTCTCGGGTTACGCGAGATCGACATCTGCAGCATGAGATTTGATCAGATTGATTGGCGAAACGATGTGATTACATTGGAACAGGAAAAAACAGGGGTAGTTCTGTCGCTTCCACTGCTCGAAGATGTCGGTAATGCCATAATCGACTATGTACTGAATGAGCGTCCTGAAGATGCAAAAGGATACCCTTTCATATTTGTACGTCAACAGGCTCCCTTTAAAAAGCTTGAATCTATGTACATGATCACATCCGGGCTTTTCAATCAGGCAGAAGTGAAAACCATAAATCGTGACTGCCGAGGGACACATGTCTGCAGATATACATTGACACATAAACTCCTGCTGAACAAAGTATCACATCAGGTGATCACAGATACTCTTGGACATGTTTCCAAAGAATCGGACAAACCATATCTCTCAATGGAAGAACAAATGTTGCGCGAATGTCCGCTTGATTTATCCCTGATAGGTCAGAAATACTGGGAAGAAGGTGATCTCCATGGCTGATCCTGAATTCCGCAGCAAACTCCAAAAAGATATGGAAGCTTTTATCATCCAGAAACGGATCGCTGGATATCCGTACATTACTTCAGCAAAAGTACTGGGATACTTAGATTCGATGATTCTGGAAAGATTCCCCGAAAAAGATGTCCTGTCTAAGGAAATCTGCGATGTCTGGATTGACTTATGTTCCAGTCTGCATCAGAACACCCTTCTGCGAAGGATCACTCCAGTCCGTCAGTTGGGGAAATACCTTGTAGGTATAGGAAAAACCGCATATATCATTCCTGGAGGAATTCCACACAAGCAGATACATTATGATGCGCATATCTTTACCGAACAGGAACTAAAAGCTTTCTTTACTTCCATAGACCAGTGTAAACAATCACCCTTTGCACCTTACCGGTGTTATGTAATACCAGTTCTTTTCAGGCTGCTGTATTCATGTGGAGTCAGATCATCAGAAGCAAGATTATTAAGTGTTGATGACGTGGATCTATCAACAGGGAAAATCTATATCAGAAGATCAAAAGGCTGGGAAGCCCGAATCATTTATGTAAGTCCAGACATGCTGGAGCTTTTAAATCGCTATGATAAACATATCCGTAAAAATCTTCCCGTCAGAGAGGCTTTCTTCCCGAACGGACAAGGAGATTATTATGGTAGATCTACTATAGATGTATGGTTTCATGAATTCTGGGATTCACTTCCAGAAGCACGTATAACAAAGGGGAATCCACCAAGAGTTCACGATCTCCGGCATACTTATTGTGTTTACAGAATCAATAAGTGGGTTTGTGATAAAGCGGATTTGAACGCGTTGTACCCGTATCTAAGCGAATTTGTAGGCCATTCCAACTTTGCGGATACCGATTATTACCTTACACTGGCAGAACCCTTTTATCCTGAATTCGAGGCACGTATGAGTAAAGTTAATACTTCCATTCTTCCGGAGGTGCCTCATGCGTATTAATCAATCGGAACTTCATTTATACAAACTGCTGCGAGACTTTCTGAACAGATATCTGGTCACACAGAGACAGTATTCAAAGGCTACAGTAAAAAACTATAAAGATTCCATAAACCAGTATCGTCAATACCTGAAAGAGCAGAAAGGCATCCCGTTCGATAAAGTTGATTTCCGCTGCTTTGAAAAAGAAACTGCTTATGACTACTGTATTTGGCTGAGAGATGATTGCAAAAAAGCAATCAATACTGTAAATCTCAGACTTACTGCGATCAAGTCGTTTCTAAGCTATTGCAGCGAAGAAGATCCGGCTGTGTCAGAAGTATATCTTAAAGTAAAGTCGATCCGCCGTTTTAAGGGGAAAACAGATCCGAAACTGGAGTATTTAAATCAGAAACAGCTTGAGGCTGTTTTTGCCGCACCCGATACAACATATAGAATCGGCAGACGGAATCAGTATTTTATGATCCATGCATACGAAACCGGAGGGAGAATCGATGAATTAGTAAACATGACTTTAGGTGATATCATTCGCAATGATAAAAATATCCAGATCCGCCTTCATGGAAAGGGCAACAAAACCAGGTATATCCCTCTTCCGGCAGATGTTATCCCTCATCTGGATGCATATCTGGCTGAATTTCATCCTAATGGTTCAAATAAAGACTATCTGTTTTATACGAACCATGATAATCAACATACGAAAATGGCTCCCAGAACCGTCAATTCGTTTCTTTATTCGTATGCCCAACAGCTTCATGAAGAGGATCCTTCATTTCCGGAAAATCTTCATTGTCATGTTTTCCGCCATAGTATAGGCATGGCAATGTATAAAGCAGGAATCCCGATCTCTTACATAAAGGATTTTCTTGGTCATGTATCAATTGATTCGACTGCAATCTACGCACATGCTGACAACGAAGCAATGGAAAAGGCTTTGCGTTCAGTCGACCAAGACGCTTTGCCAAAAACAGACGATGAAGGGAAAATCGTCTCATTCCCGGAGAAGAAGTGGAAAGGGAAAGAAGACTACCTTCTTCATTTTTGTG
>JAZUKG010000065.1:0-3179 GCA_045643145.1 Lachnospiraceae bacterium
ATAATGAATAGGCCAATAAGATTGGTTAACTGATTAGAATAAAAGAATAGAGTTTTTACATAGCCCTATCACCTGACGAGATGGTAGGGTTATTTTTATGCCCACGAGGGTGCACACAAGTGGGTTTTTAGATGACTAAAAGTAAGCGCACAATGTTAGGCGCCACCAACAAAAAAGGCATCTCGAAAGATGCCAGATAATTGGAGCATTTCACTCCACCTTTATTTACATGATTCTCGAGTTGCTTCGCTCCATGGCATAAGCTTCTCTAATTCGTCATCTGACATTTTAGCATTCGGACGACTTTCAAGCAGATACTCGAGGTATTTCCTTGGATCAATATCGTTAGCTTTAGCAGTCTCGATTATTGAGAAATACTTCATGTTTGCATCTGCACCATCCTGACTGTCACAGAACAGCCAATTTTTACGTCCCATAACTATAGGACGTATTGCATTTTCGCTCAGGTTATTACTCAAGCTACAGCACCCATCTTTAAGATAGTTCTTAAGATAAGGTCTGCAGCCATTAGTATAGTTCATGGCTTTGATGATTGAATCTTCCGATTTTGGATTCAGTTTATCAATCCACGCCAAAAAGGCATCAATCACGGGTTCTTCATCCCTGAGACGACGCTTATATATCTGCTTAGTGGAGAGTCCTTTTTCCCGGTAGGTTCTTTCGTACTCAAACAGTTTGTCACAGTATAAAAGGCCCTGTACCGCAGGATGGGTGAAGTCCTTTTCATGCCCCTTGGGAATAGCCTTAAACCAGTACCTTCGGATATGTGCCCAGCAGGCACATCGGTTGGCTTCGGGCACTTTGTTGTAACCCTTGTAGCCATCAGTCATGAGATAGAAGCCTTCACTTGCTCCTTTTAAAAAGTCTGATGCGTTTGCTCCCTTTCTTGTTTCTGTGTAGTTAAACAGGATAATGGGAACTTCGTCATCCTCACCGGTTCTTACGACCCATACATAGGATTTACTTTGAGCTCTTCTTTCTGGTTCGTTAAGGACCTGAATGGGAGTTTCGTCGGCCATTAAGTAATGTCTTTCAAGAAGTTTTCTGTGAAGGTAATCATACACAGGAGAAAGGTATAGCTTCGAGCTGGTAATAATCCAGTTGGCCATGGTGCCTCTTGAGATTTTTACTCCCAACTGCTGATAGTACTGTTCAAGTCTATACAAAGGAGAGGCCATTACAAACTTCTGATAAGCAACATCTGTGATGAGGCTTGCTGAAGCATAGCTTCTTGGTATCAAAGCTTCAGGACTCTTATCCTTGGCAAATACACACTGTTCATCTTCTCCATGAACATTAGGACACTTATAGGTTCTGGCAACATAGTTGATTCTTTCCATCCAGGCTTTATGAAGGATTACTTCCGTCCTTACAACCTCTGTGCCTATCTGTTCCATTTGAGTTCCACATTCAGGACAGATAAGTTCATCTTCTGGTAAGGGATCAACATATACATCTTTTGAAGGAATACCATCAAAGATTTCATCATAATCGGCCTTTGATTTGCGTTCCCTCTTATGTCCTTTTACCTCGACATATTCAGGTTCGATTTCTACGGCAGGTTTTAAAGCTTCTTCAATGGAATCAAAGAGACTATACTGGCCAGGAATTTCATATTTCCTTACTTCACTTGTTGAGCCAAAGACTTTTGTCTTCAGTTCATCAAGCTGACGGTTTAGGCTGGCAATAAGCTTGTCCTTTTCAGCAGCTCTCACACGATCTGCTTCAAGCATTTCTCTAAGCGATGCAATAAGTTCGTTCTGAGTGCTAATTGTTTTATTCAGTTGTAAAATCGTGTCATTCAGTTCACGGAACTGAATGTCGAAAGCACCTGAAGACAACTGTTTTTCTCCTTGATTATTATGTAATAATTATACCACATTTAAGGCGAAAAACCCAGTAAAATCAATGGTTTCAGGCACTTTTTATTGCCTTTGGTTGTTCGATATCAAGTCCACTCATTAGCCAGTCGAACTGTTTCCAGGTGATGGGTTTTACTTCATCTTTGGAGCGTGGCCATTTGAATTTACCGACCTGATAATCAAGCCTTTTATATAAAAGCACAAATCCATCGTTTTCATGAAAGAGTGCCTTTATTCGATCGTTACGTTTGCCACAGAAAAGATAAAGGGATTTTGTTTTACCCGCATCTATCTTTAACTGATCAGCTATGATGGCACACAAGCCATCCACGGACTTTCTCATATCCGTGTAACCACATATAACATATATGCAGTCTACTCTCGAGATATCACCTAACATACCGCTCCTCCAAGGCATGCCATAAGACTTTGGAGAAGTATCG
Organism: Lachnospiraceae bacterium; assembly: GCA_045643145.1. Classification (GTDB taxonomy): domain Bacteria; phylum Bacillota; class Clostridia; order Lachnospirales; family Lachnospiraceae; genus SVFI01. The sequence continues at coordinate 2,327 of JAZUKG010000065.1, forward strand.
GAGAGGCGTTATTTGATATCTTTATGGTTGCATTGTTAAGCACCACTTCTATAGCACATGAATCTGAAATAGGTGTGCTTGTATGAGCGTTAAAAGGCTGAGGGATGAAATCTTCCTGCTCTACAATGTTAAGCTTAACTATGTCAGGCTTTGAATGTGCTGTAGGAAGAGCAACCTCTTCGGCGCGTTCAGGAACAGCATAAGCTCTCTTTTGTAACTGTTTAACCCAACTGTAAAATGTGCTGTTAGGAATGTTGTTTTTCTTACACCACTGGTAATCAGAAAGGCCGCTGGATCTGCATTCCTGAACAAGATCAAACTTTTCTTGCAACGAATGACGATTATACATGTGATAGTACCTCCAATAAGTTGTAGTAAAATGCTCCATAACGAAATGGAGAACATGGAGTGAAACACTCCATATGTCGTACTATCAGTATTTCAGAAAAAACGAAAATTTTAAATCCGCGCTAACATTTAGCGCTTACTTTCAAACTATTAACAGCAAATCGAATTCCTGTTTTCGTCAATTCAGATTCCATAGCAATATACGAGTTGTTATGCCAACCTGCTAATATCGCCTTTATTCAATTCTCTCTATCCATCCTGGGAACAACTAACGACATCCAGCTAAGCCATCTCGCCCCAGGTCCCCACCCTAGGCTCGCCTTACCTGAACGTATGATTTATAACCCCTATATCACGATACTGATTATACCACATAATCAGCTTTTAGACCAAAGAAAAGAGTCCCACAAAACTCACCACCAACCGGCCCGAATCATCTTCATTTTATATACAATTTCACGCCACCACCCCGCACCACACATGTTACATGGCACCTGCCATCAAC
>JAZUKG010000066.1:0-4243 GCA_045643145.1 Lachnospiraceae bacterium
TGGATGATTTACAATCATCGGATTTCCCGCTGCTAATTCAGTGGAAAAAGAAGTCCTACTGTATAATTATTAAAAGCGAATCTGAATTCGTGATTGTAGCAGATCCTGCCCGTGGTGAGTATAAAATTACAAAAGAAAAACTTAAACAGCTTTTCACGGGATATGCGATTTCATTATATCCTTCTGAAAGCTTTCAGGAAGAAGGACATCCGGAATCCGGAATGAGTATGCTCTTCAGAAGACTGAAAAACAGCCGTTCTGCACTTGTGAAGATATTGGCTCTTGCTATTGCGGGTTCAGTGGGAAGTGTTTTTTCTTTGACACCAAAGAAGGACTTCATTGATCAGGTCATGAATAACAACAGGATGGATCTTTATGCAAAACTGCTGATTACCATGGCCTTTTTCTTCTTGTTTCAAATTGTAATTTCCGCTGTAAAAACTAATGTCATTGCAAAAGAAAGCAGGAAGGACGCCTCTGTTTCGGGAGCAGCATTTTTCAAAAAGATGTTATCCCTGCCGTACAGCTTTTTTGATGAACATTCTGCAGGAGAACTTATTCAGAGGCTTGAGAACAACATCAATTCAAGCAGATCTTTATTAACGGCTATTGTTCCGAAAATAATTGATGCTGTTATGATATTTGTGTACGTTATTCTCATGTTCTCACTTAATAAATCGCTTGCAATTATGTGTATTATTGTTGAAATCCTGTATGTTATTGCCTCTTATCTTCTTCAGGAAAGGATAACCATAGCAAACAGAAGCCTTATAACTACTTCAGGACAATTTACATCTTCACTGTTAAACGGGTTTGACCTGATTGAATTTATTAAAAGCAACGGAATGGAGCAAAGTTATTTTAATAGCTGGTCTGATTCCCAGGCAGATTTCCGTGATACCAATAATCAGTCATTCCGCCTGAATGCATATCTTCAGTTTTTTGCCGGTCTCCATAATGTTTTTACAAAAACAATACTGCTCTTTGCCGGCGCATATTTTATTATTTACGGAAGTTTTACAATAGGTATGATGGCTGTATTCGAGTCGGCGCTGGTTGATGTGGGGAAATCTTTATCAAATTGTATTTCCGGGTTCAATTCGCTTTTTTCTCTTGAAACAAAACTTGAACGTATTGAAGATATTATGAATAGAGAATCAGATATTTCCGTCCCGTATGATCCGGAGGAAAACCCCGGAAAACTTAACGGATCAATTGATATAAAGGATGTATGTTACAAGTATCATAGCGGTGACAAAAATGTAATCGATCATGTCTCATTTGCAGTAAAACCCGGGCAGATTGTTGCTGTCGTGGGCGAGTCAGGATGCGGTAAAAGCACATTGCTTAAAATGATTGGAAGTTATTATACTCCGGCCTCCGGAACTATTCTGTATGGAGGCAAAGAAAGAACGGATATTCCGGATGAGGTTTTCCATGCGTCTGTTGCTTCTGTTGATCAGGATACCATGGTCTTTTCCGATACAGTAAAGACAAACATTCAGCTATGGGATCATACGATAGAGGATTATGAAATAATACTTGCCGCCAGAGATGCCCATATACATGACAGAATCATGCGGGATAAGAAACAGTACTATATGAAAATGTCAGAGAAAGGCAGCAATTTTTCAGGCGGTGAAAGACAACGCCTTGAACTTGCAAGGGCACTTGCCCAAACACCGGTTATTCTTTGCTTAGATGAATTCACATCTGCATTGGATGCATGTACAGAAGATGAAATATTCAAATCAATAAGGGCTGCCGGAATCACGTGCATAATTGTTGCACATCGCCTATCCACGGTCGCTGGATGCGATTATATATATGTTATGGACAATGGACGCATCACACAAAGCGGAACGCACAGTGAACTTATGGAAACAGATGGTCTTTATCGTAAACTTTTGAAAGTGGAATAAACATGAGCTTATATTCAGACATCATAAAAAAAAGATATGAGAATGATTCGGAACTTGTAAAAAGGGCGGATGATTCTTTGTATAATAATAATCCTTTTTCAACTCATGAGAAAAAAGATTTCTTTCAGATGTCGATAGACTATGTATTGAGTAAATATGGAATAAATTCTGCATGGATCCACGGAATTAAAGATACGGAAGATTTGCTTGAGGCAAAGTTAAATCCATATGGTTTAATGTATAAAAAAATCGATGTATCAGATCATGAAAGCATCCTTCGCCATGGGGGATACATCATTGCTTTTGGAGATAAGGGGGATGTCTATGTACTTTCACCTGCAATAATAGGGTACAATTGTTTATCCATTGCCAACGGCAAAAAAAAACATCTTACAAAGACACTTAAATTAAAACCGGATGGATACGGCATTCTAATGCCGATGAAGGGCGACAGGTTTTCACTGGGGTCTTATGCATCACTGGTTTTACGATTTCTGTCGCTGCGCGATATTCTGCCGATTGCTATGACAATGCTTTTGGTTACTCTTTTGGGTGCAGTGGCTCCGAGAGTAAACAGGTATGTTCTATCAACAGTTGTAGACACGGGAAACATGACTATGCTTTTCAAAGCAATGTTTCTTTTCCTGAGCGCGGGCATACTTAAGGTAATTCTTACTACTGTAAAATCAGTGCTTCTCAATCAGATGAAGACAAGAGTATCTCTTCAGGCACAAAGTACAGTTGTTGCCAGAGTCCTTCTTTTACCGCAGAGAATCCTAAAAGAGATTTCTTCCGGAAAGCTGTCAAAACAGATAAGCCAGAGCAGACGTCTTGCAGGCCTGATTATCGGAATGCTGGTTGATACGTCTTTAACAGTTTTGTTTTCATTGGTATATATCGGGCAGATGGCTGCCTTCTCGCCTATACTGGTTATTCCGGCTGTAGTTATGCTGCTGGTAAAGATTCTGGCTTCTTTCCTGATTGCAAAAGAAAACTCTGAAAATGAAAAAAACGACATGGAAGAATCTATGGAAAACAGCCGATTCTTGTTTATGTCTATTCAGGGAATTCAGAAAATAAAGGGACTTGGTGCCGAAAAAAGAATATACGCCCATTGGGCAGGAATATATCAGAAAATGTTAGTTTATCGTCTTGATCAGCCTTTTTTGGTCAAGATGGAAAAAGTTATCATGTCATTTATTACTGCGTTTACAACAGTACTTCTTCTCGCAATCGCAGCTCCAAACGGAGTGACAGGTGCCGATTATATGGCTTTTAATGCTGCTTATGCTCTGATTATTATCGCAACAGAAGAGGTATTAAATGTTGTACGCTCAATCTATGTCATGAGAGCCCTTGCAAAAAATGTTGAACCTCTTTTTGCACATCAGACAGAAGGTTCACAAAATGATGAATTGGTACGAAATCTTCAGGGACGGGTTTGCCTGGAAAATGTAAGTTTCAGCTATCCGGACAGCAGCATAAAGTGTCTGGACAATATCTCATTTTCCGTAAAAAAGGGAGAAAAGATAGCAATAGTCGGTCAAAGCGGATGTGGAAAAACTACCCTTATCAATCTTCTTTTAGGCGTTGAAAGTCCTGATAGTGGAATGATCATGTTTGATGACAGACCTGTAAACAGCCTGGATAAAAGATCTTTAAGACGAAATATCGGCACGGTACTCCAGTACAGTTCTTTGCTCCCGGGAACCATTTTCTCAAATATTGCCTTTAACCGGCCGGATCTTACAGAAGAGGAAGCATGGGAAGCTGCAGAAAAAGCAAGCATCGCTGACTATATCAGGACACTTCCTTTGGGTATGTATACAGAGGTTGTTGAGTCTCAATCAAATGGGTTTTCAGGTGGTCAGCGTCAAAGAATTCACCTTGCACGGGTATTTGCTTCAAAGACAAACATTAAAATACTTGATGAACCGACAAGTGCTCTTGATAATGTAACGCAGAAAAAAGTACTTGAAGCTATTTATTGCGAACCATCTACAGTTATTATGGTAGCACACAGACTCTCTACGGTAAAAGATTGTGATCGCATCCTTGTGATTGAAGAAGGACGAATATCTGAAAGCGGAACTTATGATGAACTGATTAAAAAGAATGGAAGCTTTGCGGCTCTTGTGAAAAAGCAGATGTAATTGTATTTGAAAAATGCTGAAACAGTTGAACTCCTTTCCTGGGTTTTTTGAGTGACCTTTTTGCTCCTAAACGAAAGGCCGGCGGTTCGAATCCGCCTAGGAAGTTCATTTACAGCCAATGGAGTAACATCCATTGGCTTTTTACTGCGCATAAGCCTCGTAGATGCT
>JAZUKG010000067.1:0-1559 GCA_045643145.1 Lachnospiraceae bacterium
CTGTTAATCAATCAGATTTTTGCCTTCTGTATAATTGAATACAGGACCGTCAAGGCATACATATTTATCTCCGATTCTGCAATGTCCGCATTTACCAAGTCCGCAGCACATTTTTCTCTCCTGTGAGATCCAGATATGTTCTTCCTTAAATCCTCTTTCAAGAAGTGCTTTGACAGAAAAACGCATCATGGCCGGTGGTCCAACGACAATTGCATGCGCTGTATTCACGTCTGACAGTTCAAGCCCAGGAATAAATGCCGTAACCAGACCAACCTTGTGTTCCGGTGTCTCTGTTCCTGCATCAAGTGTCTGGATCACATGTAACTTCTTTCGCCAATAGGTGAAATCATCACGGAACAAAATATCCTTTTCTGATTTAAATCCGGTGATAATGGTAAAATTCCTGCATTCATCCGGATGATCAGCGAAGTAAGAAATCACACCTCTGACAGGCGATACCCCGGTTCCACCGGCAACGACCACAAGTTCATTTCCCTTATGATCATTTACGTCAAAGCCATTTCCATATGGTCCGCGCAGATAGAAATATTCTCCTTTATATTTTTCAAATACTTCGTTTGTAACTTTTCCAACTTTTCGGATCGTAAGATCTACATAACCATCACCGATTCCACTAACAGAGATCGGAGCCTCTCCAAATTTTGGAATAGATACTTCAAAAAACTGTCCTGGTTTTACTTCTCCGTAATACGACATTCGGAATGTGTATTCTATCTCCGTATGTTTCACGATCTCCAGAATCTCAGATTGAAATGGAACATAATCATTTCTATTCATGGTCAATTACCTCCTGCATTCCTGCTTCCAGTTTGTTCAGACAGTGAGAATAAGATATATATTCCGGACAGATCGCGTCACATCTGCCGCAGCCTACACACATATGATGTCCGGTTCTCTTTGTATAATCATAGATCTTATGGAGTACTTTGAATCTCATACGTTCCCCATTCGTTTTACGATAACTACCGCCACCGGCAACATCTGTATATCCGTCTACCATACAGGATGCCCATACTCTGCGGCGCTCTCCCATTTTTCCATTCTCATCATGATACAGGTCCTGCATAGTAAAACAGGTACAGGTTGGACAGACAAAATTGCAGCGGCCACAGTTTATGCATCTGCTGTTGTACTCCTGCCACATAGTACTTTTTATAATTTTCTGGTCAAGGTCCTCCGGAATATTGACCGCAGTCTGATTCTCAGTCACATACACCGGCGCAATCTCTGCTCTTTCTGTTTTCAGTTCAGCAAAAATAGAATCCAGACTTCTGTTTTTTACATCAACCTCATATTTACCACCCTTTTTATTAATGGCCATGTCGTACATATCCGTTTTGTTGGTTCCCATGGAAACACAAAAACAGGTCTGATCGCTGCTGTTACATCCCATCAATACTATCAGCGTGTTCTCTCTTAAGCGCTGATAATAATAATCCGGTGCGCCGTTTTTCAGATACATTTCATCAAGTCTCTCAAGCGCATGAACGTCACAACTCCTCATAAAGATCACTGCACCTTTTTTTCTCCCAGAAGCT
>JAZUKG010000068.1:0-4862 GCA_045643145.1 Lachnospiraceae bacterium
GTATTAAATTTATTGGTACAGATTTTGCAGATAGTGTGAATGCAGTTATTGAGATTGCAGCAGAGATACTTGAAGGTGAGCAGGAATCCAAGGAAGAAGAACGTATAGGTGTATGGCCGATTGCATATGAAAGAGTAAAACCTGAAAAAGTGGCGCCTGATTTTGGATATGCTATAGGAGCCGCAGGAATAGCTGCTACACTTATTCAGCTATATCAATACAAGAATAAGAAGATTGATTTTGGAAGATATATTGATGATCCATATCCTACGAATATCACTCTGGAGTAATTTTTCGGGAGAAAAGTAATGAAAAATGTAATTGCAATAAATGCAGGGCCCAGAAAAAACTGGAATACAGATAAGCTTATAAAAGCAGCCGGAGAGGGCGCAAGCCTTGAAGGGGCTAATGTGGAATATATTGATTTATATCAATTAGATTCGTTTATGGGATGCCGTTCTTGCTTTGCCTGTAAACTGCCGGACAACTATGGGAAATGTGTATTTCATGATGGACTTTATGAGGTATTGGAGAAAATAAGGAGCGCGGATGCATTGATTATTGGCTCGCCAAATTATCTCGGAGATCTGACAGCCGGATTTAGAGCTATATATGAACGATTGATATTCCAGGCGCTGACATATAATCTCGAGGAATATGTGTATAATAAACATTTTATTCCTACACTTCTCATTACTACCAGTAATTGTTCGGAAGATTATTATGATGAAATAGGATATACCAAAATGCTTGATAATTATGTTGATAACTTCAGTAAGTTTGTGGGACCGACAAATCTTTTAATTTGTGGTAATACAGTACAGGTTAACGATTATAGCAGATTTAAGTGGACGATGTTTGATGCCAAGGAGAAAATGAGACATCATGAAGAAACTTTTCATGACTATCTGAATCAGGCAAAGCAGTTGGGGAAAAAACTGATAAAAGAATAAAAGAGAGATAAATGATGAGTTTGTTTCGTCAGAAATGTAAAAACGGCAGAAGAGTGTTACAAAACTCTTCTGCTTTTTTATATACCGCAATATATAAAGAAGAAACATAAGAGTTTCTTAATCCGCTTGAAGAGTACAACAAAAAGTGCTATTGTACCAACTGACATAATTCATAAGACGGAAAGGGAAAGGCACTATGAAAAAGAAACTGTATTCTATATTATTTATTGTTATGATTAATATGGTTCTGGTGGCCTGTGGAAATGCACCCAAAACAGCATCGGATGAAATGAAAGAGGATGTTGCAGCTGTGGAAACAACAGACGAGACGGCAACAACACCGGAAACAGAAGAATCGGAAACGACCGAAGAAAGTGAAACGGAAACAGAAAAGGCAGAAGAAACAGAGGAAGAAGCAGCACAAACAGAAGCAGAGTCGGATGCGAAGGATAATGAGCTTTCGGATGCATATAAAAAAATACTGGATTCAACATATGAAATCCTTACAACGGATACTTCAGATTATACATGGCAGGATGGTGAGATGGGAATAGCTGAAGTCACACATGGTGATGATGTAGAGGCAACTCTTGCCGGTGTGGGATATTGTCTTTTAGATTTAGATGAGAATGGTATTGATGAATTGATTATATGTGAAAAAAACGGTGACGAGCCGAGCAGAATTCTGTCTATGTATACTCTGAATGACCGGGAGGCAGTATTACTGGTGGAAGGCTGGTTTAGAAACAGATATTATGTTTTGAGTGATAACAGAATATACAATGAAGGATCCGGAGGCGCAGCGTACACAATATTCGGAACCTATCATATGGCGCAGGATGGAATGGCTTTAGAATTGGAAAGTTATATTTTTTCAGATTATGAAGATATGAATGATATGAGTACCCTGAGCTGGTTTAAGAGTACGCAGGAATCGGGAGATACCGGTAATTCTGAAAAAATGGAATTTGAGGATGAAAATGAACCATATAACATGATGGAAGAATACCTGGCAGATTGTAAAAAGCTGGACTTAATCATGTTTTCGGATTATAAATAAGGTGTATACTTATTATGGTGGGATTCAGTATTTGGAAATAAGAAAGGGAGATAAGCGATGTCAGAATACATCATTCGACCTGTCAGAGAAGAAGATGCCAAAAGACTTGCTGAGATTTATGCTTACTATGTAGAAAATACAGCGGTTTCTTTTGAATATACTGCGCCTGATGAACAGGAATTTATTCGTAGAATAAAGGAAACAACGAAGGTATATCCTTATTTGGTGTATGAAAAGGATGGCTTAGTTTTGGGCTATGCCTACGCCGGAAGATATGCCTCAAGGGCAGCCTATGACTGGACGGTATCTTCCTCTATTTACATAGATAAAGAGCATAGATGCGGTGGAATCGGACGAGCTCTCTATGCTGAGCTTGAGGACAGGCTTAGGGCAATGGGAATGAAAAGTATCATTGCAGGAATTGCCTATTTGGAAAAAGAGGATGAATACCTGAAAAATGACAGTGTTTATTTTCATGAAAAAGTCGGATATGAAAGAGTCGCGCAAGTAAAAGCTGCCGGAAAGAAATTCGGCAGATGGTATGATTTAGTTTTGTCTCAAAAGATGTTGTAATCATTATCTCCGCTTATCATTAGGTAAGTGGAGATGTTTTCTTTTCTAATTCTCCAAAAATCGTATGAAACGATTTATATAATTTCGCGGCATATGTTTTTATGTATGGATATGGTATATTGATAAAAACGAGTATAATAAGGAGAGCATATTATGGGACAGAATGTATTTATCACAGGAACAGGAAGAGAACAGGCACTGGGATTTCAATTTGTAAAAAGATATTTAGAAGCAGGTGATACAGTTATTGCTACTGTCAGAAAAGAATCCGAAGCGTTGAAAAAGCTGCAGGCAGAATATGCAGATACCCTTCATATCCTGACTATGGACATCGGAGATACACAGTCAGTAGAAAAGGCAGCAAAGCAGGCTGGTGAAATGGTTGGCAGTCTGGATCTTTTGATTAATAATGCAGTCACTACTTCACCGGATTGTATGAAGGAGTTTGCAGAAGCTAACCTTGATTATATTGCAGGTGTAGTGGATATCGGTGCAGTCGGACCGCTTAGAGTCATTAAGGCACTCCTGCCGCTTTTGGAAAAGTCAGAAAAGGGAGCATTTGTAGCGAATATCTCTTCTGAAGCAGGAAGTATCGGAAAATGTTATCGTACCAATATGATTGATTATGCGATGGCAAAGTGTGCTTTGAACATGGCAACCATGACATTGAAAAACGCATGGGCCGAAAATCCAAAGCTGAATATTATTTGTGTACATCCGGGATGGATGAGAACCAATGAAGGCAATGCACTGGCACCAAACGATCCGTATGACAGTGCTAAAATGATGATGGATTTATTTGAAGAAAAACGTTTTGATAAAGAAGGCCCTGTCTTTGTTACCTTTGAGGGAGAAGAATACCCTTGGTAGGAAAATAGGGTGGAGGATGTAATCGATGTTATATATTATGAGACACGGAAAGACAGACTGGAATTCACTCAGAAAACTCCAGGGACAGACCGATATTCCGCTTAATGATGAAGGCAGAGAAATGGCAGGGAAAGCCTGCGAAACCTATCGTGATGTGCATTTTGATGTGTGCTATTGTTCACCGCTCATTAGAGCCAAAGAGACAGCGCAGCTGGTTTTGGCCGGCAGAGATGTTCCGATTTATTATGATGACAGATTAAAGGAAATGTGTTTTGGTGAGTTTGAGGGTCTGGCAGACAGCTTTTCTATTCCGGATTGTCCGATTAATGTCTTTTTCCAAAGTCCGCAGGATTACAAGGAAGGTGTTCAGGGAGCGGAAAGCATCGAGGACCTCTTTCAGCGAACCGGAGAATTTTTAGATGAAGTGGCATATCCTTTGCTAAAGGAAGGTAAGGATGTTTTAATTGTCGGACATGGCGCCATGAACTCGGCAATTGTCTGCCAGGTAAAAAATCGTCCGGTGAAGGATTTCTGGGCAGAGGGAATAGAAAACTGCAAGCTTATGAAGCTAAAATAAATAAAAAAATAAACTGTATCGAAAATGGATACAAAAATGATACATTTGCTTATTACAATTAATATGTGATAAGTGAATGTATTTTTTTATCACACGGGGAGAATGCGATCGGAAATATATCCAGATTGTCTCACAATCGGCGAAAGTGTGTGGCAGATTTTAGTGCCGGACACTCTCCCGGTTGTTATACAATCGGGTAGGAGAAAGCGAGAGAAAATATGAGAAAGAAAGAATTAAAAATAGTATTAGCCGGCCTGATATTTGCCATGGCAGTTTCGTTTGGCGGATGCGGTAAAGCAGATATTGCAGATATGGATGCCATGTATGAGGATATTCAGTCAGGGATGCAGGATTCGGATACGGAGGGAAAAAACGAGGAAACTACGGAGGAAAACACCGAAGTAGCCAGCAGTGAATTGGGCGACGAGGACGAGGAAGTTGACATCAGTGATGGCAACAAAGATGTCATTGTAAAAGACGATCCGCTGACAGATGGTTTGACACAAACCAGCGAGGGCCTCTGGGTTAATACGGATAGTCAGTATGCAGAGCTTGTCGATAAGGTATCTGAAATGCTTACCAGCAGCGGTACTTTTACAGGGACATTGATTTTGGCGACGGATAATGATATTATTCTGACTTCCAATATGAATGCATATGAAAATGATGAAAAGACATTGGTCAATTCGGGTACGATTTATGAAACAGGTGATTTGACACAGACTTTGACACAAATTGCCATTTTGCAGCTCGCAAAGGAAGACAAACTTAAGCTTACGGATCCGCTGGATAAGTATTTCCCGGAATATAAATTAGGAAGCACTATGAC
>JAZUKG010000069.1:0-6922 GCA_045643145.1 Lachnospiraceae bacterium
AATTTTCAAAAGAAAGCATTCATTTTGACGACAGGTTCCGGTTCAAAGCAAAATGTCAGGATTATAAAGAGCTGTTTAATGAATTGGGGGATTAATAGAGTCAAATCGCTTGGAATCAGAATGTTTACAGATAAATGGGATTCCATTCCTCAGAAACGCCGAATGAGATTAGAAAAACCAATTCGAAGAGAAGCATGTAAATTTTATTGCTTGAAAAAGAAAATTCCTTACCCAAAAACTATAACGATGTATCTCATAAACAAATTTATTATTAGGAAATTCATTGGAGAAGGAAATTACCCATATGAGTATTGGAAAGAAAATGGGTATTTTAAGAAAGCTCCTTTCTAAAGCATTAATTTTCTAAATTAGAATTTAATGGAGTAATGTATAAGAATGAAGATTGAAGCTGAACGGTTGTCCCTGAGGGTTACACGATGAGCGCGGAAAACATCGGTTCCGACCTTGGACGATTCATTGATGAAGTAATCAGCAAATAGGTCTATGTTACCGGCAATTCCTCCGGAGGTCTGCTTTCAAAAGTGTGAACCCGTCTACATGCTTCAGGGAGTTGAACGCGAAGGCTTCTTTGGCGCTCACACAATTATCCTCGGATGGTATGACAACGAGGACAGACTTACGCCATTTACTCCAACATAGGCGCCTGTTGAACGGACTTGGCAGGAAGAAATGAGAAGCGATTTTTAAGTTGAAAATGCCCTTAAGAATTGTTATAACAAGTTATGGAAAAGTAGTGAAAACCATTGATAAATCAGCAAAGTAGGGCAGAATCGGATCTCACGATGATGGACATCGACTTCTGCAACATGCTTCTTAGTGAAATCAACAAGCAGACAAGGGTTGTCGGGTATGAAATGCGGCATTTCTCGCTTTGTGTCGTGTTATATCACAACTTAAATTGATAAGATTCGTTCGAAAGGAGGAAACAGTTGGACCAGAAAAAAATAGGGATTTTACTAAAGGAACTCCGCAAGGAAAAAGAAATGACACAGGAGCAGATTGCGGAACAATTCAATGTTTCCAGTAGAACGGTATCTCGATGGGAAAATGGGAATAATATGCCGGATTTGGATTTATTAATTGAAATATCAGACTATAATGAAGTTGACCTCCGACAAATTCTTAATGGTGAAAGGAAAAGCGAGAATATGGATAAAGAAATTAAAGAAACAGTATTACAGGCAGTGGATTATACCAATACGGAGGCTGAAAAGTATAATAAGCGTGTGCGAATCTGCAATGCAATTGCATTGTTATTGATAGTAATTTATATGCTATTGAAAGATACCGGAATATACACGGACAATGTTATTATCCGAGACGGATTGGATTTTGTTCAGGGATTAGCATTAGGAATGATGCTTGTTGGTCTGATAATGTCCAGCCGTTATGGTGCAAAGGTTAGAGAGTTCAAACAAAGAGTATTCAAGAAAAGCAAGATGTAGTTGCAGTGTGAAATCTTAGTTCGCTCGCTCAATAGAATAATATGAATCGGGACAATAATAAATGTGCGATTGACAAATCAGTTCTGTAGAGGATTCTGCGGAGCTGATTTTGTAAGATGAAGAAACGCGGCAAATGTTGAGTGGAGGTGAAACGATGGGAGCAAAAAAGAAATGGCTGATTCCACTTGGAATGTGGCGGATATTTGAAATAGTCGCGGTCACATTATGGCTGACGAAAGATAATATTTTTTATCTGGTGAATTTCAGTTACATAGGTTCTGCAATTGCTGTCGGCCTCCTGCTTTTTCTGATTAACTATAAACATGCTCGAAGAGTTACCCAACTGCTGGTTGGACTTTACATGCTGGTTTATCTTGGCATCATTTGTCAGGAAAATATGCAGATCGAGGGATTCTGGTATTATCTATTTACCGGAGTGTTTGAGGCAGCTACGATCCATTATGCCGTGGCAAAGATTTTCGGACCGTTTGTTTTTGGGAGAGGCTGGTGCGGATATGCCTGCTGGACGGCAATGGTGCTGGATTTTCTGCCATATAAGATTCCGAAGGCACCAAGAAAGAAGATCGGTTTCATCCGGTATATTACTTTCGGGATCGCGTTGGTCTTTGTTGCTGCCTTGTTTCTGTGTCGTGTCGGAAATCTGGAACGGATCATGTTTTGGACTTTTCTGGTTGGAAATGTTGTCTATTATGCTATTGGCATCATTCTTGCGATTGCATTTAAGGATAATCGGGCATTTTGCAAATACATCTGCCCAATCACGGTGTTTCTCAAACCAATGAGTTATTTTTCCCTGCTCAGAGTGAAGTGCGATAAAGAAAAGTGTATTTCCTGCGGTAAGTGTAAACAGGTATGCCCAATGGATGTTGATGTGACAGATAATTCAAGAAAACGTAAAAACGGTACAGAATGTATTCTATGTATGGAATGCGTAAAAGCATGTCCGAAGAAAGCATTATGAGTACTTTCGGTAAAGATAAAATCATATTTGAATGAAAAACGAAATGGCAAAAGAAGAAAGATTTGAGATTGTGTTTAAGGAAGGTAGTCGGCACCTAAAACAATGTAACATTTGGCGAATTCGCTGTTTGTGGGGAAGAATTCTTTCCTCATCAGTGATATATTGTTCACAGAGGTGAAGAACATGGATCAAATTAAAACAGGAAAATTTATCGCTTATCTGCGCAAACAGCATAACCTTACTCAAGAGGCGCTAGGCGAAAAACTCGGTATCACCAACAAGACCATTTCTCGTTGGGAAAATGGAAACTATATGCCGGATATAGAGATGCTTCAGCTTCTTTCGCAGGAGTTTGATGTCAGCATCAATGAATTACTTTCTGGAGAGTTCCTTTCAGATGAAGATTTTAGAAAAAAAGCCGATGAGAATGTCATTGCTGTTTCAAAAGAAAGTGCGTTTTCATTTGAAGAAAGAAAAGCATATTTTAAAAAGAAATGGCGTAAAGAACACATATCACTGTTTGTTCTGCTTGGGATATTATTGATTGCATCTGTGGTGTTGCCGCTTGTTTTTGGAAAGCCATGGTTCCTTGGATTTGTTCCCTTGCTGGCATTTGTTGAATATGGCTATCAGAACAACAAAATGATGATCTATGTCGAACATTGTCTTTACGATTGATCTTTGTATAACAATAATCTTACATTAAAGTTCTTTTAAGGTTATTTTATGTACTTGGGCGACTTCCTACAACGAAGCCACTGGATAGCCCAAATAGCAAAGATAACAGTATATCCCCCAGAAGTGACACGAACGCATCTCAGGGATTATGTTTTTATGAGATGATTTTTTGATTTGATGTGACACAGTATGTCTCACGGCTAAGAATACGGCATTTGCTCGTTTTATGTCCTATTCTAAGATGTGTTTTTTTAATAAGATTTGCGTGAAGGAGGAAATTATATGAATCAACAAAAAATGGGTGCTTTCTTAAAAAAACTCAGAAATGAAAAGAATTTGACGCAAGAACAGTTAGCAGAAAGATTAAATACTACACGCAGGTCAGTATCACGCTGGGAAGGTGGATACAATCTTCCGGATATTGATATCCTAATTGAAATGTCGGATTTTTACGATGTTGACCTACGGGAGCTTTTGGATGGAGAAAGGAAAAACGAGAAAATGAATCAGGAAACGAAAGAAACAGTTTTAAAAGTAGCTGAATACAGTAAAACACAAAAAGAAAAGATGGCAAAGATTACATTGATATATTTTATAATCGGTGTAATTTCTTTGATAGCAAATCTGGCAATGCAATTCTTTGATTTGCCGTCAGTTTTTTGGGTTGGCTTTGCAAAAGGGGCAACTTTAGGCTTTGCTTTAGTAGCTATGATTTTCGGAATTCTGTACCTTACAGGAGCTATGGAAAAGTTAAAGGGGTTCAAATCAAGAATATTTCAGTCAAACTGAAGACCGTGGAAAGTCTGCCCATAAAAATAATTTTGCTAGGAGTATTGGAATTGCTTGATTGCAGCGAATTGCGGGATTCTTATGGATTGTAAGGATGAAACGCCCAATATATCAAATAATCATGAAATTCTGGGCTCGTTTTTGGACAGAATGTCAGAAGTTCTTTATATTCTGGCCTATTTTCATGGGAAAACTTGGCCATTATTTTCTTAATTTGATTGATTCTGGTCAAAATCAAGCCCAATATCTTTTATAAGCCAGAACATTTGGGCTAAAACCTATAAATACTGGAAGAGCGTCAACTTCCGTGAATGTGAACAAGATTTTTTCCTGTATAAAATGTATTACTGCGGTACAATATATAAAATTTTTATTATAGAGGAGGCTAAAATGCTTAAAAAAATTTCTATTGCCGTTATCTCAGCATTGCTGCTTGTTTTGATGGCTATTCCGACATTTGCTGCGCCTATAACTGTGGCAAATGAGGAAGAACTGATGGCGGCGGAATAGCAACTGCTCCTCCAAGTGAAGTACATTTAAGAGATTGCCGTATTATAAATAATAACTCAGGTATTGCAAATGGATGTTCTCCAGGAAAATTGTCTGCAGATTTTGAAGGAGATAATCTGGTTTTTGAGGACGGTAAAGTGCTCATGGAATTAGCTGAATTTACAGTTACCTTTGATTCTCAGGGAGGAAGTGACATTGCACCTGTAAAGGTAAAACGTGGACAGGTTGTTTCAGAACCAGCAAAGCCAACAAAAGAAGGCTACGAGTTTATAGGATGGTTCCCACTTCTTACAGCGACAGATCCATGGGATTTTGGATTTGATGTCATTACGGAAGATACGACTATTTATGCAAGATGGAAAGAAGCTGCTCCAAATCCTTTAACTGGAGATCACTCAGATGCAGCTTTATGGATGCTGATTATCGGAGCAGAAGCAGTAGCAATTGCAGTGCTTTTGCGGGGATTTTTCAGAAAGAAAAAATATAGATAGATTTCGTTCATATACATTGGTATTTTAGTTCTATTATTACAATAAACCATCGGCTAATATAAGCCGGTGGTTTCGTTCTTTATTTAAAAGGTGCTATAATAATTATGGAGTATTATGAGGAGGCATTAAAAGAGGAGTTAGAGAATGAAAGTTGATTATATTATTAAGAATGCAAATGTCTTTACTTCGGATGTGAATCAACGGAATGCATCTGCGTTTGCGGTAAAGGACGGTAAATTTGTCTATGTCGGCGATGAAAAAGGACTTGAATCTTTCGAAGGAGAGATTCGAGATCTGGGCGGTGCATTTGTTATGCCTGGAATTATCGACTCGCACCAGCACATTGCCGTCAGTGCGGCAATAGAATATACGCCGGAACTTGTGATGATTGAAGGCGATGGAAAAGAAAAATGTCTGAATTTTATTCAGAACTATATAGAAGCAAATCCTGGCAGGAATATCTATAAGTTTGTGCTTCCGTTTTACTTCCTACATGGAGAAATTCTGACCTGCAAGGATCTGGATGAAATATGTTCCGATGCACAGATTGTCATCATGGAAGCTGTGGGCCATAGTGGATGGGTCAACTCTAAAGTTTTGCATGATTTTAATATGACGGATGATGTGGAGGACATCGCTCCGAATCTGAGTCGGTATGATAAAGATGAAAATGGTAAGCTGACCGGTTTTTCTACGGAAGCCGCTTTTCAGCCTTTTAATTTTGAATTTGCAAAAGATCTGACGGATGAACAACTCCGCAAAGCCCTGAACCGGTATGTGGATTATTGCATGAAAATGGGCATTACTTGTGTATATGAAGCAGGAACTCCTGAAAGTATCGGGCTCCATGACCGCGTTCTTCAGATTCTCTGCGATATGGACCGTGAGGAAAAACTGCCAATCACCATTGAAAGCAGTTATATGATCATGGATCCCCGTCAAATTGAGGGATGTATTGATGCCCTTAAAGAGATGGATAAAAAGTACAATACCGAGCATGTGCGCTGCCACATTATGAAACTCATGATGGATGGCATTGTTGCCGGACGCTCGGCTGCTATGATCGAACCATATGATGACGGAACGTTCGGGGGAAGAATTACGGATGAAGTAACACTTTCCGAGCTTTTGGTCCGTTTGAATGAAGAAAAAATTGATTTTCATACCCATACTGTCGGTGAACTCGCGGCAAAAACCGTGTTGGACGCCGTTGAGCTGGCACAAAAGAAAGTTGGAGGAGAGCTGGATATAAACATCACTATGGCACATCTTGCGGTTGTTCGTGAGGAAGATATTCTCCGAATTGCACGACTTGGCATAATTGCAAACTTCACACCGGCATGGCATGGTGGCGGTGCCCTGCAAGGTGGAGTTGCTGCGATGACTGCGATACTAGGAGAAAAAAGAGGAACAGATCCATATAAATGCGGGACAGCATGGAAGGCAGGCGCGCTTGTAACGTTTTCCAGCGATAATACGGCCTTCTTTGACTTTAGTGGATGGAGTCCATATCAAGGCATGGAAGTTGGCATATTACGTAAGGACATCGAATTTGCAAATGTACCAGGGGATTATTCCACCGCGGAATTTATCCCTCAGGAATGTGAATGTATGACAATAGAGCAGATGCTTTTAGGATATACGATCAACGGTGCAAAACAACTTCGACTGGAAAAAACAGAAGGGTTCATTGAATCCGGCAAAGATGCAGATTATATTATTTTTAAAGAAAATCTGCTTACAATTAGCACAGAAGGAATGAGAAACATCGTTCCGGAAGAAGTATTCTATAAAGGTGAAAGGAAGAACGGAGTATTATAAAAAGGAGAGATTTCATGAAAGTTGATAGAATTGTAAAAAATGCAATAGTTTTTACCTCTGCAGCCAGAAATTATCACGCTTCTGCATTTGCAGTAAAAGGTGGAAAATTCATCTATGTAGGAGATGAGAGCGGACTGAATGAATCTGAGGGAGGAGTGGTTGACCTCGCCGCCCAGTTCGTAATG
>JAZUKG010000070.1:0-24381 GCA_045643145.1 Lachnospiraceae bacterium
AGTCAGAGTATGGCTAATCTTTTAATGAGAGGTACATGTAAGGATGAATATCTTGATTTGATGCTTGAGTTTACGGATTTATCAACCGTTACAGAAAGAACAGATGGAAAAAAATACATTTCAGCTGAATTCCTGGGAAAATATAATGGCTGGACGAGAATGACCATGATGCCGATTGAAATGCATAATGGTAAAGTTAAGAGAATGGTTGTAGTTACGCAGATTATTGATTCAGAGAAAAATGAAATGATTAATCTAATTTATAAATCTACAACTGATGAACTTACAAGATTATATAATCGCCGAATGTACGAAGATGACTTAGATATGATAACTCAAAGTGATAATATGGAAAACTGTATCATTATTGCGCTGGATGTTAATGGACTTAAGAACGTTAATGATACATTGGGACATAAAGCAGGCGATGAATTAATTATAGGTGCGAGCAATTGCATAAATAAAAGCTTTTGTGCTATAGGAAAGTCTTATCGTACAGGTGGGGATGAGTTTATGGCGATTGTAAGGTGTGATGAAGAACGATTAAAGCCAATATTAGAAGAATTTGATTTAATGATTAAAACATGGACTGGTAATTTGGTTAGTGCGCTTACAATATCGTATGGTTATGCGACTGCTAAAGAATATCCAAGCCTATCAATTAGAGAATTGGCTGCTGAGGCAGATAAGCGAATGTATGAAAATAAAGCAGCATATTATACTCAAAGCGAGATAAAACGCAGACATAAATTTGTCTCAAAAATTGAATAAAAAATACAGCGAGATGGCAGTTGATTTAGAAGATAAGTCAGCTGCTTTTTTTATCCAAAATATAAGGTTATAAATAAAAAGGGCATTTTTGCTCTTTTTTTGTTTGGACAAAGGTACTATTTACGCATGGTATTGCTTAAATAAATCGAAAAGGATATAATAGTTAGGTTATTATTAGGATAAAACGGAGTTATGAAATGACCTGGAATGTAATGTTTTTTATCAATAGTGTTTTGCTGGGTGTGGGTCTGGCGATGGATGCATTTTCGGTTTCTTTGGCAAATGGGCTAAACGAACCGGATATGAAAAAGGGGAGAATGAGCCTCATTGCCGGTGTGTTTGGTGGATTTCAGGCACTGATGCCTATGATCGGCTGGATTTGTGTACATACTATAGTTCAGTATTTTAAATCCTTTGAGAAGTTTATTCCGTGGATTGCACTGGTGCTTCTTTTGTATATCGGAGGCAGCATGCTTTTAGAGGGAATAAAAAATCAGGAAGAAGAGGCAGAGGTTAAAAATCTGGGAATTGCTGCTTTGATGATACAGGGCGTGGCCACTTCTATTGATGCTTTGTCTGTAGGATTTACGATTGCGGAATATGGACTGGTTATGGCAATCGTTTGTGCTGCGATTATAGCGGTGGTTACCTTTGGAATATGTATTGCCGGATTAATGATTGGTAAGAGGGTTGGAACCAAGCTTTCCGGAAAAGCTAATATTCTCGGAGGCGTTATTTTAATCTTGATTGGTATTGAGATTTTTGCAAAAGGAATGGGATTGTTTTAGATGAAAGTAACGTATTTGGGGACAGCAAATTTGCTGTTTGACGATGGGGTGGATCAGATATTGTTTGATGCTCATTTTACCAGACCGTCGATTCCGTATTTACTGGTTCACAAGCTAAAGACGAACGAAACGGTAGTGGATGAAGTGATTAAGAGATGTAACATCACACGATTAAAAGCAATTTTTGTATCACATTCGCATCATGATCATGTGATGGATATGCCGTATTTGGCAAATAAAACGGGAGCACAGGTGTATGGCTCTGCGTCTACTTTGAATGTTGCACTTGGCGGAGGCGTTGCCAAGGAACAGCAACATTTATATGAACCTTATAAAAAGATAACAATCGGTGCATTTCAAATCACCGTATTACCTTCCAAGCATTCAAAGGCTAAGTGGTATAACAATGATATCGGACAGACAATTGACCGGCCGTTAGTGCAGCCTGTATGGAAAAAGGAATATAAGGAAGGCGGTTCTTTTGATTTTTTAGTTGAGCATTCGGGAAAGACATATTTAATTAGACCGAGTTTTAACTATATAGAGGAGCAGTTAAAGGATATTCATGCAGATGTTTTGTTTTTAGGTATCGGCGGTATGTCAAAACAAAATGATGCGATGAGAAGGAAGTTTTTTGAGGAAACTATCGGCAGAGTAACTCCGCATATGGTGGTACCGATTCATTGGGATAATTTCTTTTCTCCTCTTCAGGGAGGAATCAAGGGAATGCCGTTTTTTATGGACAGAACTGCTTTGGCATTTCGTATTTTGGCAGATTACTGTGAAAAGTACGGTGTCCAGTGTATGATTCAGCCGCCGCTTTCGTACAAAGAATATGAGTAATTGCTATTTTTTATATATTTGCTATAATGAATAGCGGTGTCAGAAGAGCAATTTGATACCAAATATAAATTGTAGGAGAAAAGTTATGAAAACAATGTGGAAAAAGGTGGCCATGGGAGTGGCACTTTTGGGTATGCTGGGTCTGGTAGGCTGCGGCAATGCAAATAGCGGTGCTGCGCAGAAAGAAGTAGAGGAAACAGCCCAGGAAGCAGTAGAAAATCAGGGGACTCAGGAAACAGAAGAAGCAAGTGCACAGGAAAATGAGCAAGAGGCGCAGACAGACAATCAGAAGATTGGTTTGCATCATGTAGAAATCGTGGTAAAGGATCTCGGAACTATTGCATTAGAGCTGGATGGTGACACTGCTCCGATTTCAACTCAGAATTTTATGGATTTAGCAAACTCCGGATTTTATGACGGACTTACTTTCCATCGTATTATTGACAGTTTTATGATTCAGGGCGGAGATCCGCTGGGTAACGGAACCGGAGGTTCTGATAAAACTATCAAGGGTGAATTTGCTGCAAATGGTGTAGAAAATAATATTTCACATAAACGAGGAGTTATTTCCATGGCCAGATCTCAGATGATGGACAGTGCCAGCTCACAGTTCTTTATTGTGCATCAGGATTCAGAATTTTTAGATGGTCAGTATGCTGCCTTTGGACATGTGACCAGCGGAATCGAAGTGGTCGATAAGATTTGTGAAATCACACCGGTTCAGGATCAAAACGGTACTACATTGCCACAGGATCAGCCGGTTATTGAAAAGGTTACAGTCATTGATTAAAATATTAAAAATGAATTGATAGTCAAACCAATAAAAAAGGTTAATAACTTGCATTGCAAGCTATTAACCTTTTTGTTTGTCTGTTTTTGTAATATCTTACAGGAAGATGTATTTGCAAATGAATAATACAGTAAGCACATACATCAGAGGAGTTACCTTCTTTGATTTTCCTGTGCATACATTGATGATTACATAAGAGATAACGCCAATCGCGATACCTTCTGAAATGCTGTACATAAGCGGCATTGCCAGGAGGCAGAGATAGGCAGGAACTGCTTCTGATAAATCATCAAATTTAATATCTGTTACAGCCATTACCATGAGGAAGCCTACAAAGATTAGGGCCGGAGCAGTAGCGAATCCCGGAATTGCTGTAAAGATTGGAGCAAAGAGGATTGCAAGTAAGAATAAGAAACCGGTTACTACGGATGCAAGACCGGTTCTGGCACCGGCACCAACTCCGGCAGAACTTTCTACATAAGTAGTAGTAGTTGAAGTACCGAAAATAGCACCTACTAAAGTAGCGATAGCGTCGGCTAACAAAGCAGGTTTGATTCTCGGTAATTTTTCGTTTTCATCGAGCATATCAGCCTTGGTAGCAACACCTACCAAAGTTCCGATGGTATCGAACATATCTACAAACAGGAACGCAAATAATACAACGATAAAGTTGGTAATACTTACTGCAGAAAAGTCAGCCTTGAATACCTGCCCAAAGGTAAGACCAAATTTTGAAAAATCGGTCAGTGCAAAGGTTGGATAAAGTGAATAAAAACCTGCATCTACTGTCACCTGATAAAGTCCGATTGCCTGGCAGATCATACCGAGAACCCAGGTAGCAATGATACCAATCAGGATAGAAGCTTTATAGCCTTTGATATATAAAACTACTGTGATAAATAAACCAATCAGTGCGAGAATAGCACAGATACCTTCTGTGTGGAAGTTGGAAGTAAAGCTAACATAGCTTACCAGTGTAGAATCATTATTGACTACGAGGTGAGCTCCCTGCAATCCAATGAAAGCAATGAATAATCCGATTCCGGCACTAACACCTTTTTTGAGTGTGCTTGGAATGGCATTAAAGATAGCTTCACGAACGTTGGTAAGTGACAATACGATGAATACCACACCTTCTACTGCAACAGCAGCCAGTGCGATTCTCCAGTCATAGCCCATTGTGCCGCATACGGTAAATGCAAAGTATGCATTTAATCCCATACCGGGAGCTAATGCAAACGGATAATTTGCCATAAGTGCCATGCAAAGTGTTCCGACAAAGGAAGCAAGACAGGTTGCAATCAGGGCAGCAGTAGGATCAATTCCTGCAGCAGCAAGCATGTTTGGGTTTACAGCTAATATGTAAGCCATTGTCATAAAGGTTGTGATACCGGCAATGACTTCGGTACGGACGTTAGTTCCGTTTTCTTTTAATTTGAAAAATTTTTCCATGATTTTGTCCTCTCATTATTTGGCTGTTATTTACCTTCATAAGTAAGTACAGCATCTACGTCGTATTTTTTGAGTTTTTCGCGGCCGTTTAATCCTGCCAGTTCCATCAGGAAGAGAATTTTGACAACCTCACCGTCTAACTGTTCGATTAATTTGGCAGCAGCTTCGATGGTTCCGCCTGTTGCAATCAAATCATCTACGAGAACAACCTTTTGTCCCGGCTGGATGGAATCTGCGTGCATTTCGATTTCCGCGCTGCCGTATTCTAAATCATAAGCGATGGATACGGTTTCGCATGGAAGTTTTCCCTTTTTGCGAATTAATACAAAAGGTTTGCCGAGTGCATATGCTAAAGGTGCACCAAATATAAATCCGCGGGATTCTGCTCCTGCGATTACATCAAAATCAACACCTTCCAGACATTTTAGCAGAGAGTCGATGGCGAGCTTAAAACCGTCAGCATCCTGTAAAATGCTGGTTACATCTCTGAACATAATGCCCGGTTCCGGGAAGTCCGGTATAGTGCGTACATAATCTTCAAGTTTTTTCATTTGGTAATTCCTCACTTTCGTAATTTTTTATAAACCTAAGAAGAAATCACATTCTTCCTGATTACACTGTTGTCCGTTTATGCTTCTCATATTTAAATGGAATACATGTCCGTCTTGCGGGTTGTCCTGACCCATTTCGTGATAACTGAGTTTTACACGAAGTGCCATGAGCAGATCTCGCATTGGTGCGCTCTGATCCTTTAAGTCATCATTTACACTGAGCATAAGATAGGTTGGCGGAAACTGGTCATTCATATACTGAAGAATATCAGTAAAGCTTTGTAACAGTTTGCCGGAGATATCAGTTGGAAGATACCATTTTGTTACTTCATCTTCGAGTCGGTCCTTCATGTTGTAGACACCGCAGTTAAGAGCCACACCCTTTGGAAGTAAAATTTCATAATCTACGGTCTGACCGATTGCTTTGCCGGCTGCTTCATTGAACAGCTCGCGGTATGCATCGGAAGTAGCATAGATACAATATTGGCTGGCAAGCTGAGCGCCTGCAGAATCACCGACCATAAAAATTCTATCTAAATCAAAATGATATTTTTCTGCATTATTCAAAACAAAATCCATAACTGCACATACATCTAAAAATGCACCCGGATATCGGTATTCCGGACCGCGTCTGTAGTTAAAGTTTACTACGGCAAAGCCTTTTGAAGCTAAATGCATACAGTAAGGTCTGTAAAGTTCCTTGCTGCCGTAGAACCAACCGCCGCCGTGTACACTGACAATGACAGGATAGGTTTCTTTTTGATCCTTTGGATAATAGATATCCAGAGTGTGCCAAACAGCTTCTTTGTCTGTCTGGGACTCCTCATAAGGGATATCAATGATTTTTGTCACTCCGTCCGGAGGTGTAATTCCTTCGTCGCGAAGACTGTCATTTTTTGCCCAGGCTTCTCTGGTTTGATAGACCTTGTTTAATACCTCGTCGTCGAAAAGATTAGTCGTTTCACTAGTTTGCATAAATAAATCCCCTTTGTATATATTTTTTCTATTCATTTCCACAGATAGTATATCTCAAAATAGGAAAAAGGACAATTCTTGATTTGGACAACCCGTATACTTTTTGTGGCGTTTTTGACTGAAAATGGGTCAAAAGCAACATGTGTAATGAAAGTTAGCAATAATTGACAATATAACCAAAATTAGCATATTAGCATTTGTGCGAAAGTACGAAAATACCGAAAATACTATGTCTTAATCGTTTAAGAAGTGTACAGATTATCCATAAAACCTTGTGCAAAACGCAATATCTGTTGTACAAAATGGCAATATTTATTATTTACATGTGCAATTTTTTAGTGCTATGCTTGGTTTACAGGAAGGAGGTAGTTCTTTTTATGAAAAGAAAACTACAAGCAGCGTTGTTATCAGTTGCATTGTGTGTTTCACTTATCGTTCCATCGGTAGATGTGAAAGCTGCACAGACATTGTATAACAACACCACAGGGAATGAAGATGGTTACGATTATGAACTGTGGAAAGATCGTGGAAACACGAGCATGACACTGAATGGTGGGGGCACATTCAGCTGTAGCTGGGACAGCATTAATAATGCATTGTTCCGAAAGGGGATTAAGTTCGACAACACAAAGACTTACTCACAGATTGGAAACATTTCCGTAGATTACGGATGTGACTTCCAGCCAAACGGTAACTCATATCTTTGTGTATATGGTTGGATGACAGATCCTTTGGTAGAGTATTACATCGTGGACAGTTGGGGTACATGGCGTCCACCAGGAACATCACCAAAAGGACAAATTACAGTAGATGGAGCAACATATGATGTATATGAGACAACTCGTTACAATCAGCCATCTATTCACGGGGATACAACATTTCAGCAGTACTTCAGTGTACGTACTTCAAAGAGAACCAGCGGAACTATTTCCGTAACAGAACATTTCAAAGCGTGGGAACGCATGGGTATGAAATGCGGAAAACTCTATGAAGCTGCACTGAATGTAGAAGGTTATCAGTCAAGCGGAAAAGCAAATGTCTACAAAAACAACATCACAGTAGGCGGCTCTTCAAGCTCATCAGGTTCTAACTCAGGTTCAAATCAGAATGCAGGAAACAATCTGGTAACTGTAAATGATGCTGATAAACTTCAGTGTGAAAACATGACACTTGGCGGACAGTATACCGGAACAGTAACTTCTCCATTTGGCGGAGTTGCACTTTACGGTAATGATGACAAGGTTTCTTTCACACAGAACTTTACAAAAGGAACCCATGATTTCACTCTTCGCGGTTGTTCAAACAACGACAATATGGCAAGAGTAGACCTCATCATCGGCGGACAGAACAAAGGTACATTCTACTTTGGTGATGCAAATCCTGCAGAATATACCATCAAGAATGTAAGCCATGGTACCGGCAGACAGACAGTTGAGCTGGTAGTCAATGCAGATGACGGAAACTGGGATGCTTATGTAGATTATTTGGGTATTGGCGGTATTTCTTCTGAAAATGGTTCAAATAACCAAAACTCAGGAAATAACAACAATAACAACACAAATACAGGAAACGACAATCAGGGTCAGACATCTGCCAGTGCAGGAACTATCCAGTGTGAAAACATGACACTTGGCGGACAGTATGCAGGCAAAATCAACAATCCATTTGATGGTGTAGCACTTTACGGTAACAACGATTCTGTATCATTTACACAGAACTTTACCGGTACTACCAATGATTTCACTCTTCGCGGTTGTTCAAACAATAACAATATGGCCAGAGTTGATTTAGTAATCGGCGGACAGAACAAGGGTACTTTCTATTATGGAGATGCAAATGTTGCTGAATATACCATCAAGAATGTTACTCACGGTACAGGAAACCAGAAGGTTGAACTGATTGTAACAGCAGATGACGGAAACTGGGATGCTTATATTGATAGTCTTTCTATCAGCGGTATTACAAATCAGGGTGGTAATACAAACTCAGGAAGCAACAACAATACAGGCAATAATACAAATACAGGAAACAACAACACAAATAATAGTGGTTCTCAGTCAAGCAATGAAGCAATGCAGTGTGAAAGCATGACACTTGGCGGACAGTATGCCGGCAAGATCAGCAATCCATTTGATGGTGTAGCACTTTACGGAAACAATGATTCTGTATCTTATACACAGTATTTTGAAAATGATACACATGACTTTACACTTCGTGCTTGCTCAAACAATGACAACATGGCCAAAGTTGATTTAGTAATCGGCGGCGAAACAAAGGGTACTTTCTATTATGGTGATGCAAATCCTGCAGAATACACAATCAAAAATGTAAAGCATAAAACAGGAAACCAGAAGGTTGAACTCGTTGTTACAGCAGACGATGGTCAGTGGGATGCTTATCTTGATTCTTTCAAGATTGATCAGGCTAACTCAACCAGCAACAATAACGGAAGCAATGCAGCAATTAATGCAAATACTAAATTAGTAGCATTAACTTTTGATGATGGTCCTACCAGCACAACTTCTCAGGTACTTGATGTACTTCAGAAATATGATGTAGTTGCTACATTCTTCTTAATCGGTAATCAGATTAACGACAACACAAAGTCAATCATGCAGAGACAGGTATCTATGGGATGCGAACTTGCAAACCATTCATACACACACTCAGATTTAAGCACAAAGAGTGCATATGAAATCAGACAGGAAATTAACAATACCTCACAGGCGATTAAGAATGCAGTTAATGTAACACCAAAGTTCTTCAGACCACCTTATATCGGTGTGAACAACAGTGTTTATGAAAACATTGATATGCCATTTATCCAGGGTATTATGTGTAATGACTGGGTTGACAGCACTAGTGTTTATGAAAGATACAATACTGTATTAAACAGTGTATCTGACGGATCTATTATCCTTTTACATGATTTCCAGGGTAATAGCAAAACAGTGGAAGCACTTCCAACTATTATTGAAGGGTTAAAGAAACAGGGGTATACATTTGTAACCGTAAGTCAGTTATTTGATTATAAGGGTGTAAATGCTGACGTAGAATATAAGATCTGGTCAAATACAAATGACAGATAAAATGACAACTGAATATTGAAGAATTAATTATTAAATTAAAACTAACAAATAAGAGCATCTGCTGCGATAATAAAAATCCGGCAGATGCTTTTCTTGTCTCGATCTTGTGGCGGGACCAGGTATAAAACCATGATGGTTTGCAAAATAATATATTTCATATTAGAATATAGAAGGAAAATTTTAGAAAAGGACAGAGTAATGAAATTATTTTATAAGTTATTTAAGCAGGATCCCAATAGCCGTGAAGGCGTCATTATGACGACTTCCTGGCTTTCTATTCTCGTAAATTTAGTGAGTGCTTTATTAAAGATTGTAATTGGTCTGGCGGTTTCATCGGTAGCCATTGTTTCAGAAGGTCTTAACAATGCGTCAGACCTGGCTTCCTCTGTGATTACCATCGTGGGAACAAAACTTGCAGCAAAGCATCCGACCAGAAAGCATCCGTTTGGATACGGCAGAGTGGAATATTTAACGAGTCTGGTGATTGCTATCATGATTTTGTTTACCGGTTATGAAGCTACCAAAGGGGCAATCGATTCTGTTTTCCATCCTCAGGAAATGGATGTATCCTATTTGATTATTGTTATCATCGCAGTTTCGGCATTGGTTAAGTTTATGCTGGGAACCTATATGATAAAGCAGGGTGAAAAGATTAGTTCCGGTTCGCTGGTTGCAGTGGGAAAGGAGTGCAGAGCAGACTGCGCGGTATCTCTTATTACCATCGCTTCGACTGCAATCTTTTTGATTTTTCATTTATCGCTGGATGCATATGCCGGTATTATTACTTCCTTATTAATAGTAAAAGCCGGTTACGAGGTGTTGAAAGATACAGTATCGGATATTTTGGGAACAGCCGGAAACAAGGAACTTGCGGATAAACTTTACAGTATTATTCGTTCAAATCCGATTGTAATCAATGCAGCAGATATGATTTTGCATAACTATGGACCGGATGCTTATACCGGATCGGTGAATATCGAAGTGGATCACAAAATGACAGTAGATGAGCTGTATGCCAATATTCATGCGATGCAACTGGATATTATGCATGAGCATCAGATTGCCATGGTATTTGGTATTTATGCGGTAGATTCGGATCATGAAGTGTTGTCTCAGATGCGTAATTATATCGCAAAATATATCAGAGAACATGACCATATCATTAGCTTTCATGCGTTGTATTTAGACTCGACGAATCAGGATATTTATTGTGACCTGGTAGTGGATTATGATTTACAGGATTGGGAAGCACTTCGAACTGATTTTACGCAATATATGAAAAATGCCTATCCGGATCAGCGATTAGAGCTGGTAGTTGAGACAGAATATGTATAGAAACTTACATTATTTTTAGATAGGTTCTTGAGATAAAAGCAAAAAAGTAGTAAAATTTTATGATGTTAAAAAAAGAAAGATAAAGGATGAGATTATGGCACTTAATAAAAAGCCGGTAAACGGAATGAAAGACGTATTACCGAGAGAAATGCAGATTCGTGATTATGTAATTGGCGTAATCAAAGAAAATTACAGAAAATTTGGATTTACATCCATTGAAACACCTTGCGTAGAAAGTATTGGAAATCTTTGCTCAAAGCAGGGCGGTGAAAATGAAAAGCTTATTTTCAAAATTTTGAAAAGAGGAGATAAGTTAAATCTCGAAACAGCACAGGAAGAAAACGATGTGGTGGATTCCGGACTTCGTTATGATTTAACCCTTCCGCTTTCACGTTATTATGCGAATCATGCAAATGAACTCCCTTCTCCTTTCAAGGCTTTACAGATGGGAAATGTATGGCGTGCAGACAGACCTCAGAAGGGACGTTTCCGTCAGTTTATGCAGTGCGATATTGATATACTTGGTGAACCTAGCAATTTAGCAGAAATTGAGCTTATCTTAGCTACCACTTCTACTTTATCAAAGCTGGGCTTTACAGGCTTTAAGGTTCGTATTAATGAAAGAAGAATGCTCAAGGCTATGGCTGCTTATTCCGGTTTCCCGGAGGATCAGTATGACCTCGTTTATATCATTTTAGATAAGATGGATAAGATTGGTCTTGATGGTGTCAAAGCAGAACTTTTAGAGAGCGGATTTACTCAGGATATGGTAGATAAATATACCGATCTTTTTGAAAAGATGAATGCCAGTGAGGATGCAATCGGATATCTGGCTGATACACTGGGTGACTTCCTGGAAGAAGGCGTTGCTGACAGTTTGGCTCAGATTAAAGACAGTGTATTGAATGCATTGGAAGGTGACTTCGAAATCGTATTTGATCCGACTTTGGTTCGTGGTATGTCATACTATACAGGAACTATTTTCGAAATCGAAATGCCACAGTTTGGCTCGAGCGTAGCCGGCGGTGGTCGTTATGATAAGATGGTAGGTAAATTCACAGGAAAGGATACACCGGCCTGCGGATTTTCAATCGGATTTGAACGTATTATTACCATTATGCTGGATAATGATTTTCAGATTCCGGGACAGGATGAAAAAATTGCCTTTTTGGTTGAAAAGGGTATGGATTCTGCCAGACTTTGCGAGGTAATCAAGGAAGCAGCAGAATACAGAAAACAGGGCAAGCAGGTACTGATGGTCCGTATGAATAAGAACAAGAAATTCCAGAAGCAGCAGTTGGAAGAAGAAGGCTATACAGAGTTTAAGGATTTCTACTGCGAAGCATTAAAGAATTAAGAGTCAAAGGAGAAAAAAGAAATGGCTGAATCAATGAAGGGATTGAAAAGATCTCATAGAGCAAGTGAAGTATCAAGTGCAAATATCGGCGAAAAGGTAACAGTCATGGGATGGGTTGCCAAACAGCGTAACAAAGGTGGTATCATCTTCGTTGACCTTCGTGACAGAAGCGGTATTTTACAGATTATTTTTGAAGAAGATAAATGCGGAAGCGAAAATTTTGCAAAGGCAGAAAAGCTTCGTAGTGAATTTGTAATTGCAGTAGAAGGTGTTGTAGAAAAAAGAGCCGGAGCTGTAAATCCAAATCTCAAGACTGGTGATATTGAAGTAATCGCTCAGACAGTACGTATTCTTTCTGAGTCAGAAACACCACCTTTCCCAATTGAAGAAAACAGTAAAACAAAAGAAGAAATCAGATTAAAATACAGATATCTTGATTTGAGAAGACCTGACATCATGAACAATCTCGTACTCAGAAGTAAAATCTGTACAGAAGTACGTTCGTTTATGGCAAATGAAGGTTTCCTTGAAATCGAAACCCCTATTTTGAATAAGTCAACTCCTGAAGGAGCGAGAGATTATTTAGTACCAAGCCGTGTACATCCCGGTAATTTCTATGCGCTTCCTCAGTCACCACAGCTTTTCAAACAGCTTTTGATGTGTTCAGGATATGACAGATATATTCAGATTGCGAAATGTTTCCGTGATGAAGACCTTAGAGCAGACCGTCAGCCTGAATTTACACAGATTGATATGGAGCTTTCTTTTGTAGACGAAGAAGATGTAATGGAAGTAAATGAAAGATTAATCCAGCACATCTGTAAGGAAGCCATCGGACTTGATGTAAAGCTTCCGCTTCCGAGAATGACCTGGCAGGATGCTATGGACAGATATGGTTCTGACAAGCCGGATACACGTTTTGGTATGGAACTGGTAAATGTATCAGATGTTGTTAAGGATTGCGGATTCTCTGTATTTACTTCAGCACTTGAAAATGGCGGAAGTGTACGTGGTATCAACGCAAAAGGTCAGGCAGAAATGCCTCGTAAGAAAATTGATGCATTGGTAGATGCAGCAAAAGGTAATGGTGCTAAGGGTCTGGCTTATCTCGCAGTTATGCCGGACGGAACTTATAAGTCATCCTTTGCTAAGTTTATGACAGAGGATGAATTAAAGTCTCTTTGCGAAGCTATGCAGGCAGAAAACGGAGATATGCTTTTCTTTGCAGCTGATCGCAATAAAATTGTTTGGAATGTTCTCGGAGCACTCCGTTTGGATCTCGCAAAGAAATTAGAGCTGATTGATAATAGTCAGTTTAACTTCCTTTGGGTAACAGAGTTCCCGCTTCTTGAGTGGAGTGATGAAGAAAATCGTTATATGGCTATGCATCATCCGTTCACAATGCCTATGGAAGAAGATTGGCAGTATATTGATACTGATCCGGGCAGAGTCAGAGCAAAAGCTTATGATATCGTATTAAACGGTGTTGAGCTGGGTGGTGGTTCTGTCAGAATCCATCAGGATGATATTCAGGAAAAGATGTTTGATGTAATCGGAATCAAGAAGGAAGAAGCCTGGGATCGTTTCGGATTCTTGCTGAGCGCATTCAAATATGGAGTGCCACCTCATGCAGGACTGGCTTATGGTTTGGACCGTTTGGTTATGCTTTTGGTTGGTGCGGAAAACATCCGTGAAGTAATTGCATTCCCGAAGGTAAAGGATGCTTCTTGTATGATGTCAGATGCTCCAAATGTAGTAGACGAAAAGCAGCTTGAAGAGCTTTGCATTGCAATCAGCATGCCTGAAGAGGAAGAAACTCAAGAATAAATATGATATACATATATGTATTAGATGCATCGCCTCTTTATGATGACGCAGTTTATCAGCGCTATTATGAAGAGGCGCTGTCATATAGAAAAGAAAAAGCGAATAAGCTAAAACAAAAGGAAGACAAGGCCAGATGTATCGCTTGTGATTATTTGCTTCGCTATGGATTTCGGGATTATGTGTCCAGAGAATCGGGGAAAAGCAAAAGTGTAAAAAGCGAACTTCCCCTAATTGTCACTCTGGAAAACGGAAAGCCTGTTTTTAAAGCAGAAGGCAAGGAAGAGAACGATCTGGTGCCTTTCTTTAGCCTGAGTCATACTCGGGATATGGTAGTATGTGCCATGGGAGACTGTGAGCTCGGGATTGATGCAGAAACGATTGGCAGAATTCAAATGAATGTTGCTGCAAAATATTTTGATAAGGAAATAGCCGGCAGACTTTTGGAATATTTGGATACAAAAAAAGAAGAGGATGAAAAGCAGGCTGAAATTCTGTTTGCGAAAGAATGGACGAGGCTGGAAGCTGTTTCTAAAATGGATGGCAGAGGAATTTTTCATTATCTGAAATCTGCAAGAGATGAGAAGGGAAAAAGAGAAGAGTTTTTTGCTCATCAAATATGTACACTGAATCAGCAGGAATATATGATTTCACTGGCAATGGAAAGAGACTGTCAAGTTGAAATGATTCAGGTAAGTATAAATATATGATAAGAATCGTAACAAAAGAAAAGCAGGTCTAATGACCTGCTTTTTTGTCTTGCTTTTTTTATTCTGCATTTTCAGTCGGCACGTCGGAATCGATATTGTCGATTCTTTCTGCATCAGAGCCGGTTTCTGTTTCGGCTTCTTCCTCTTCATTTTCAGTTTCTGTAGTCGGAAGAGTAAGTAGCAGGCGGGTGACACGGTTTTTTGCGATATGCTTTGCTGTGAGCTTGGTGCCATCCTCCAGCGTGACTTCTTCATCGACAAACGGGAGTCTGTCGAGTGCTTCAATCATCATGCCGGCAATAGAATCGTAATCTTCGGATTCGTACAATGTGCCGAGTCTGTCATTGACATCATCGATTTTTACACTTCCCTCAATGAGATATGTGTTTTCTTCGATAAGCTGAATTAATTCTTTTTCTTCTTCGTCATATTCGTCTCGGATTTCTCCGACGATTTCCTCCAGTAAATCCTCCAGGGTTATCAGACCAACGCTGGCACCGTATTCGTCTACGACAATGGCAACGGAATTGCTGCTTTCGCGCATCTCGGTCAATAAATCGTCTGTTTTTTTCGTTTCATATGTATAGTATGCATTTCTGAGAATAGAGCGAATGTTAAAGTCACTTTTTTTATTAATCAGGAACAAATCCTTTAACATGACAACACCGATAATATTATCTCGCTCGTTTTCGTACACAGGAATACGGGAATACATGGTTTCTTTGAATAGAGCCTCCAGGTTTTTGTAGGAAGCATTGACATCAATCATGGTCATATCAATTCGGGGAATCATGATATCTTTGGCCAGTGAATCACCGAGATCAAACACGTTTAAAATCATTTCTCGTTCTTCGGTTTCGATGACACCCTCCTCGTGGCTGACATCTACATAGGTTTTCAGCTCTGTTTCTGTAATGCCGGCAGTTGTGGCGTCCGGATCGATTCCCATAATCTTGAAAAACAAACGAGACAGCTTGTCAATCAGGAAAATAATCGGAGTCAGGAGAAACATGAGTCTGTATATGAAATACGAATCCAAAAGTGCCAATTTTTCCGCGTTCAGCTTGGCACTGGTCTTTGGTATAATCTCACCAAATAAAAGAACAAACAGTGTTAATACACCGGTTGCAATTCCGACTGCATAATTGCCCCAGATTCGAATGGTCAGGATTGTAGCCAGAGAAGTAGTGGAAATATTGACGATGTTATTTCCTATTAAAATAGTGCTGAGCATCTTGCCCGGATCATCCAGTATTTTTAAGGTACATGCTGCCCTTTTGTTGCCTTCGTCAGCCAGGGCTCTGAGTCTGATTGGGTTGACACATGTCAGCGCAGTTTCTGCAGATGAGAAAAAAGCAGAAAGAGCTAACAGTACAACTAAAGATACGCATTGTATTAGCGATGTTATGTCCAAAAATAGTTCACTCCTTGTGTTCTAAATATAATATCAAAACATACAATAAAGAGAGAAAAAAGTCAAGGAGGTCGCATGGGCAGGGAGAAAAGAGAAGAGAAAGAAGTATGGAGATGGGGCTTTGTATTTTTAAAACTGCTGCTGGCAACTTACATCATAAGTGCAGTGCTGCTTCTCCTGGGAGCATATTTTGTGTATACCTTTTATTGGCCGCAGCGTATTGCCAAAATCATTGTGATAGCTACCTATGTGATTTCGAATTTTGCCGGGGGCTTTTTGGCCGGGAAGAGAATGGCCAGTCGAAAGTTTTTATGGGGGCTGGGAATCGGGCTGGGATATTTCCTGGTGTTAGCTGTTTTGTCGATACTGATTCAGAAAAACGGAGTATTCGGAAACGGACAATCCATTTTGGCTCTTTTTCTGTGTCTTTTGTCAGGAATGCTGGGCGGAATGCTAAGCTGAGAGCGAGTGAAATCGCAAAAAAAACTATGCAGGAGAAAAAATATATGATATACTATCCACAGTTTTAATTTAATAAGGAGGCAATGTGATGAAGCATATCAAAACATTAAGCACAAAAGATTTAAAGAACACCGTGAAAAAAGGCGGTTGTGGTGAATGCCAGACATCCTGCCAGTCAGCATGTAAAACATCATGCACTGTAGGAAATCAGAGTTGCGAAAACGTAAAATAATAATATGATTTACTTAAGCAGCGATGCAGTCGCTGCTTATTTGCAGTTTAATAATAAGCTTGCTTATCAGCCCATTGAGAACGAAGGTTTTTAATGGGCTAAAAGAGTGAACTTAAGATAATTAAATACAGATATGGAGAAAAGACATGATACATTGTTATCGAAACGGCGGATACAATATCGTTATGGATGTTAACAGTGGAGGAGTTCATGTTGTAGACGATCTCGTATATGATTTGGTTCAGTTATTAGAAGACAAGGTGAAACAGGGACAGGATTGCGAGGAGCTCTTTGCTTTCGCAAAGTCTCAGAATTTGTCTTATGATGAGGAATCAGTAAAAGAAGCAATTGAGGAAATCAAGGCTCTCTATGATATGGGGATGCTTTATACCGAAGATATTTATGAAAATCATATCGAAAGCTTCAAAAAACGAGAAACCGTAGTAAAGGCTCTTTGCTTACATATCGCACATGATTGTAACCTTGCCTGCAGATATTGTTTTGCGGAAGAAGGAGAATATCATGGACGCAGAGCACTGATGAGCTTTGAAGTAGGAAAGAAGGCACTGGATTTTCTGGTAAAGAATTCAGGAAGCAGAAAGAATCTGGAGGTTGACTTCTTTGGCGGTGAGCCATTGATGAATTTTCAGGTGGTAAAGGATCTGGTTGCCTACGGACGTTCCATTGAAAAGGAATACAACAAGAATTTCCGATTCACATTAACCACCAACGGCGTTTTATTAAATGACGATATTTTGGAATTTGCCAATAAAGAAATGGGAAATGTGGTTCTCAGTATTGACGGACGAAAAGAAGTAAATGACCGTATGCGTCCACACAGAGGCGGACAGGGCAGTTATGATGAAATCGTTCCGAAGTTTCAGAAGGTGGCTCAAAGCCGTAACCAGATGAACTACTATGTACGAGGAACCTTCACACACCACAATTTGGATTTTTCTAAAGACGTACTTCATTTAGCAGATTTGGGCTTCAAGCAGATATCGGTAGAACCGGTTGTTGCAGAAGAAACAGATGATTATGCGATTCTGCCGGAGGATGTACCAAAGCTTTGCGAAGAATATGATGCACTTGCACAGGAAATCATCAAGAGAAGAAAAGAAGGAAACGGCTTTAATTTCTTCCACTTTATGATTGACTTGGAGGGCGGACCTTGTGTGTACAAAAGACTCAGCGGCTGCGGAAGCGGAACCGAGTATTTGGCAGTTACACCATGGGGAGATTTATATCCTTGTCACCAGTTTGTAGGAAAAGAAGAATTCCTGCTCGGAAATGTAGATGAAGGTATTACAAAGCCTGACATCTGCGAAGAATTCAAGGGTTGTAATGTATATGCAAAGCCTGAGTGTAAAAAATGTTTTGCGCGTTTTTACTGTAGTGGTGGATGCGCTGCAAATGCATATAATTTTAGTGGTAATATCAATGGTACTTATGAAGTTGGGTGCCAATTACAGCGTAAGCGCGTGGAATGTGCCATTATGGTAAAAGCTGCGCTAGAGGAGGAAAACGAATAATGAAAAAATCAAAAGCGGTCTTATGGCTGATCGTTGGTTTGCTCGCTATTGTCGGTATGGGTTATATCGCATTAATGGGTATTGGAGCAGGTAAAACCGGTTCAGCAAAAAACATCAAACAGGGTCTTGACCTTGCGGGTGGTGTAAGTATCACATATAAGGTAAGCGGTAAAGAAGAACCTTCTATTGCTGATATGGATGATACTATTTATAAGTTACAAAAGCGTGTGGAAAAGTATAGTACAGAAGCACAGGTTTACAAAGAAGG
Organism: Lachnospiraceae bacterium; assembly: GCA_045643145.1. GTDB lineage: Bacteria > Bacillota > Clostridia > Lachnospirales > Lachnospiraceae > SVFI01. Next base: position 18,394 of record JAZUKG010000070.1, read on the forward strand.
TACAAATCGTATCAGTATTGAAATTCCTGGTGTATCAGATGCGAACCGTATTTTAGAAGAATTAGGTCAGCCTGGTAAATTATACTTTATCAAACAGACAGATGCAGACGGAAATCAGAACTATACCTTTGGTATGACAGATGACGGAGAAATTGCATATGTATTAAACGGAAAGACAATTGATCAGTTAATCGGTGACGGTTCTGTTGTACTTGACGGTACAAATGTTGCCAGTGCACAGGCTACTACTTCAGAAGGAAAGAGCGGAACAAAGAGTAAAGAATTCGTAGTTTCTCTCGCGTTTACTCAGGAAGGTACAGCTGCTTTTGCAAAGGCTACTACAGAAGCTTATCAGAAAAATGAATCAATCGGTATTTACTATGATGGTAAGTTCGTATCAGTTCCAAACGTAAATGAACCTATCACAGGTGGTCAGGCTCAGATTTCCGGTATGGCTGATTTCGAAGAAGCAGACAAGCTTGCAACAACTCTTCGTATCGGTGGATTAAAGCTTGAACTTGAAGAATTACAGTCAAAGGTAGTAGGTGCTCAGCTCGGTTCTGACGCAATCAAAACAAGTTTACAGGCAGGTGCAATCGGATTTGGACTTGTTTGTCTTATCATGATTGTTGTTTACTTATTACCTGGTTTTGTATCAGCAGTAGCTCTTACAATCTATGTATTATTAACATTATTAACATTAAATGCATTAAACATTACATTAACACTTCCTGGTATTGCCGGTATCATCCTTTCAGTAGGTATGGCGGTAGACGCAAACGTTATTATCTTTGCTCGTATCAAAGAAGAAATCGCATCAGGAAAAACAGTACAGTCTGCTATTAAGATTGGTTTTGAAAAGGCTACTTCAGCGATTCTCGATGGTAACATTACAACACTTATCGCAGCAGCAGTACTTGGTATGAAGGGAACCGGTCCTGTAAAGGGATTTGCAATTACTCTTGCAATCGGTATCATCCTTTCTATGTTTACAGCACTTGTTATTACCAAGATTTTAATCAATGCATTCTATGCAGTTGGATTAAGAGGCGAAAAGCTTTATGGTAAGGCAAAAGATATGAAGACAATCAACTTCGTATCAAAGAAGGCTGTATTCTTTGGTATTTCTATTTTAGTAATCGGTATTGGTTTGGTATTCCTCGGAGTAAACAAATCAAATACAGGAAATATCCTGAACTACAGCTTGGAATTCATGGGCGGTACCAGCACAACTGTTACCTTTAATGAAGATATGTCAATCGAAAAGATTGATCAGGATGTAGTACCTGTAGTAGAAGCTATCACAGGTGACAGCAATGTTCAGACTCAGAAGATTAACGACACAAATATGGTAGTTATCAAGACAAAAACATTGAATGTAGAAGAACGTGAAAAATTCGTAACAGAAATGAAGGATAAATTCGGCGCAGATGAAAGCGGTATCACAGCTGAAACAATCAGTGCTACTATTTCAAGCGAAATGAAGACAGATGCAATCATTGCTATTATTATTGCAACAATCTGTATGCTCCTTTATATCTGGTTCCGTTTTACAGATATCCGTTTCGCAGCCAGTGCGGTTATCGCTTTAGTACATGACGTATTGGTAGTACTTGCATTCTATGCAGTAGCAAAGACATCAGTTGGTAACACCTTCATTGCTTGTATGCTTACAATTGTAGGTTACTCTATCAACTCTACCATCGTTATCTTCGACCGTATCCGTGAAAACCTTCAGACTATGAAGAGAGTGGATGAAATGGAAGAAGCTGTTAACTTGAGTATTACACAGACATTAACCAGAAGTATTTACTCAAACCTTACTACTTTTGTAATGGTATTAGTACTTTTCATCATGGGTGTTTCAAGTATCCGTGACTTTGCACTTCCGTTAATGGTTGGTATCCTTTGCGGTGCTTATTCTTCAGTATGTATTACAGGTGCTTTATGGCTTGTATTAAAGACAAAACTTGTAAAGAAAGAAGAGCCAAAGACAAAATCAAAGAAATAAAATATATTTCAAAAGAAATAAGCTTAGAAGCTCTCTGTCAGAATTGACAGAGAGCTTTTTTGGTATTTTTTTCTAAAAAAATAGAATATATTTGTATATTATTACGAGGGGCAAAAATGCAAAGTTCATTGTGCCTAAAATGGGTTTATGCTACAATATATAGAGTATATAAGGCAAAACTATGCCAAAAAGTGGGAGGGAAATATATGTCAAGCGCTACTATTGTGGTATTGATTATTGCATTGGCAATTATCGGAGTACTTGTATTCCTTTTAATGAAGGAAAAGAAGGGGAATGCAAACAAAGCAGACGACGTAGTAAAAACAGTTACAAAGAGTATTTTGGACCGTGGAGGTGTAGGCCCGGTACTTGCTGTAACCAGTGACAATGAGGTTCTGTTTTTTAACAAGGATTTCGTACAACTTTTTCCGGAGGTAGCAGGACTTCAGTCTATTTCATCTTATCCGGAGCTCATGAGACTCTTTAAAGATGAAGAATACGTTTCGGAAACACTATCAAAAATCTATGAGATTCGTTGCGAAACCATAGACGGCGAAAATGTAATGGGTAAGTTTATTTGGCTTGTTGATATTACAGAACATTACAAGACCAATAAAAAACTTACAGAGCTTAAGGAAATGGCAGATGCTGCAAATAAAGCAAAATCTAACTTCCTGGCTAACATGAGTCATGAAATCAGAACACCTATCAATACCGTATTAGGTATGGATGAAATTATTTTAAGAGAAGCAACAGAAGTGCCGATTAAGGGTTATGCGGAAAATATCCGTGAAGCCAGCACAACACTTCTTTCTTTGGTTAATGACTTACTTGATTTTTCAAAGATTGAATGCGGCAAGATGGAAATTCTTCCGGTTGAATACGAAGTAGCCAGTGTTTTGACAGAGGTTATCAACATGATCGAAATCAAAGCGGCTAACAAGAAGCTTGAGTTTAAGTCAATCATTGCAGAGGATATCCCATATCTCTTATATGGTGATGAAATTCGTCTGAAACAGGTATTAACCAATCTTTTAACAAATGCGGTTAAGTACACACAGGAAGGTAGTGTTATCTTAAAGATTGACTGGAAGGAAGCAGGTGATTCTGCTATTTCATTAATCGCTTCTGTTATTGATACCGGTATTGGTATTAAAGAAGAAGATATTCCAAAACTTTTTGTTTCATTTGAAAGAATCGAAGAAAAGAGAAACCGTAACATTGAAGGAACCGGTCTTGGAATCAGTATTACCAAGCAGCTCCTTGAACTTATGGACAGTAGCTTAAATGTTCGCTCTGAATATGGAGTAGGATCTACCTTCTCATTCACCTTGAAACAGGGCATCAGAGACCGTAAGCCAATCGGACGTTTCCGTGAGAAATATGCTTACAGCAACGAAAAGATCAAGAAGTTCAGAACTACCTTTGTAGCTCCAAATGCAAAGATTCTGGTAGTAGATGATAATGCGATGAACTTATCTGTAGTTGAAGGTCTTTTGAAGAATACAAAGATTCAGGTGGATCTCGCAAATGGCGGTGAGCAGGCATTAGAACTTTGCAAGGACATGAAATACGATGTTATTCTTATGGACCATATGATGCCGTACATGGATGGTATTGAAACCATGAATCATATGAAGCAGATTAAGAATTCTCCAAACCTTGATACACCGGTTATCGTATTAACTGCAAATGCCGTATCAGGCGCTAAAGAAATGTACTTAAAAGAAGGCTTTGTTGATTATATGTCAAAGCCAATTCAGGGTAAACGTCTCGAAGAAAAGATTATGGAATATTTACCAAAAGATAAATATGTCATAATTGAATATGATGAGATGGAAAAGAAGCTTTACCAGAGCCTGTGGAAAGCAGTAGCAGATGAAATCATGGGCGAATTTGATTTCAAGATTTTGGATATCCCAACAGCAGTTGAGGCAGCTGAAGGAGATAAGGATACAGTATTATTCCTGCTTCAGTCATTTGCTGATAATGAAAAGAAGACACGTAAGGATATTACAGAATCATATGAATCAAAGGATTACAAGAACTTTACAATCTTTGTTCATGCATTAAAGAGTACCTCGAGAATGGTTGGTGCAAACAAGCTGTCTGAAAAGGCTAAAGACCTTGAAATGGCCGGCAAGGATGATAAGATTGATGTAATCACAGCAGGCTATGAAGAACTGCTCAAGATGTATGATGAAGCAATTGCAGAAATCAACAGTTATTTAAAGAAATAATAAGAATTCTTAAGTTTATCGAAATAGACTTGAAATAGTATGTATGATATGCCACCATGTTACATGGTGGCATATTTTGTAGTTCGGAAGGAAAGCAAGCGACGGCGAAGCCGTCATTTGCTTTCACCCGAACGTACATCGAGTAAATGTGGAGGCTCTCCCACAAGGGGCGAGCCAAATTACGAGATGGGATAATGTATCGACGCGAAGCGGCGGGATTATCGAGATGAAATAAATACATCGAAATCACATGCCACATACATCAAGATAAAAGGTAAAAGAGAAAACATGACGGAAAATGAAGAGCGTCTGATTTACGAAAGAGAACGCAGACAACGAATTGAAAAGAGAAAACAAAGACGCAGACAAAAGATGATTCAAATGTGGAAAAGACGCTTGGTGATTGCGGCGTTAATCCTTTTGGCATTCTGGATAGTATTTGGGGTTGTGAGAGCGGCTAAAACGAGCCACGAAGAAGAGTATGATCTGATTAGTAAAAAGACAATAAAAGAGGCTACGAAAAATATAGTTCCAATTTCAAAAAGGGTGTATATTAAACCGGAGATTACAGAAGAATTTTTGACAGTAAATCCGAATTCCAGACCGGGAGAGCCACTGGAAAAGGTTCATTCGGTTTTTGTTCACTACACTGCAAACCCGGGGACTACGGCAATGCAGAACAGAAGCTATTTTGAAAATTTGGGAATTACTCAGGAAACCTCTGCCAGTGCACATTTTGTGATTGGATATGAAGGAGAGATTGTGCAATGTTTACCACTGGATGAAATTGGTTATGCAGTCAAGGGCAGAAATTATGATTCGGTTTCTATTGAATGCTGCTATTTGGATGAAAGCGGACAGTTTACAGATGCGACAAAGTGGTCGCTTATAAAGCTGGTTGCATATCTGATGGGAAAATATCATCTGTCTGTGGAGGATGTACTCAGACATTATGATGAGGGCGGTAAAAACTGCCCGAAGTATTATGTGGAAAATGAAATGTATTGGTATGAACTCAAGGGCGAGATAGAGTCATATATTGAACAGTACGGCAGATATTTTGGCAAAGAAGAAGAGAGGGAATAATGCCACAGGAAAAATGGTTTTTAAAACAAAAGAAAACAGATTTTTACGGGATTGCCGAAAAACTTTCGGTTAGTCCGTATTTAGTTCGTATTATGTGTAACCGTGGTATGGAAACAGAAACGGAAATGAGACGTTTTTTGTATGGAACGCCAAAAGATATGCATGATCCCGTATTATTACCGGATATTGAAAAAGGGATGAAAGACCTGTTAGAGGACATCAAGGCTCAAAAACATATCCGTATTATCGGTGATTATGATGTGGATGGTGTGACCTCTACCTATATTTTAGCAACGGGACTTGAGCTTTTACAGGCGAGAGTATCCTGCGTGATTCCGCATAGAATTCAGGACGGATACGGTCTGAATGCCAATTTGATTCGTGCAGCTCGGGAAGACGGTGCCGGAGTTATTTTGACCTGTGACAATGGTATTTCGGCTTTTGATGAAATAGAACTGGCCAATTCGCTGGGGATGGATGTATATGTTACAGATCATCATGAGGTACCTTTCGAGGAAGTGGACGGAAAAATCACACAAAGGCTGGTAAATGCGAAGGCAGTAATCAATCCAAAACGTTTGGACAGTCAATATCCGTTCAAGGAAATATGCGGTGCGGTTGTCGCATATAAATGTATACAGGTATTATTCA
>JAZUKG010000071.1:0-1725 GCA_045643145.1 Lachnospiraceae bacterium
CCTTGACGGCGGAGCTTCCGAGGAAGACAGAAGGCAGTACACAGCAGCAGTAACTGCTCTCCTTAACCAGATAGAAACCGAACTCGACAGCAAGCTTCTCCTCGAATCCGAAAAGGAAGCCGGCTATTACTGGGCATTCGACACCAAGGAACTGACAAGAGGTTCACAGAAGGAACGATATGAAGCGTATGAAATCGCTCTCAGAAACCGTTTCCTTCAGGTCGATGAAGTCCGCAAGGAAGAAGACTATGAACCAATGGGCTTCAACTTCATCTCCCTCGGCCTCGGCGACGTCCTTCTGAACCCGGCAACAAGAGAAATATTCACTCCGAACACCGGACAGATGGCGAACCTTGACGGTAATAATCCCGGGCAATGAAGAACGAGGATATAATCCAAATCAGCCAAGAGAGCCAAACGGAAGATTTGCTTCCTGTGATACTGGAGGCGGATTCGGCGGCGAAGATCTTTCTACTGCAAAAGGAAAATCGGTTGACAAATCCGTTGAAAGCGGTATAATAGATGATGAGCAGTTCGAAAAAAACCAAAAAGAATTGCAGAAGGCTATCGAAGAAGGAGAAATTAGCACCAAACTCGATAAAAGTAAACAAAGAAAGCATAAATTAAATTCCAATGAGTACAATGATGCGATAAAAAAAGGTGATTTTCCTGGATATACAGAACTGAGTAATATGGAAATTCAGACTTTAATAAACGAAAACAGTGACAAAGGAAAAGTTTATGCTCAGAACGGACAATACAAAAAAGTTATTTCTACAGGGGATAAAGTTGTTATGTACGGAGATTTAGTCACAAGAACATATATTCCTTCGACAAGAGCCACAATTCATTATTCGAAGTCCGGAACACATTTAGTTCCAGCTAAACCGATTTAGTAAGGAGTATTTTTATGGTTGATGAAAGTATCCTGTGTAATGCCGATGGACATAAGGTTAAGATGAAGCTTAAAAGCGGAAAAATCATAGAAGCAGTTGTTGATTTTTTTGAATCAGCATATTCAAGCGGCTATAATGTTGCGAGTATAGGGCTCAGCAACGGAGTTGAATATCTTGCCAGTGACATTAAATCACTTGAAATTATTGATTAATTAGTTAAAGCGTGTGCAGAAATGTATGCGCTTTTATTATGCCATCCGGAGGTGATAATATGGCAGAGATGAAACAGCAGCATAGTGTAAAAATCAAGGTAGATACCAGCGAAGTGATGGATGCAATGGATCAGATTGAAAAAAGAATTGATTTATTGACTGAAAAAATGAACCGGTTAGTGCAGACAATCAATGATTGCACTGAACTCACCGGCTCTGAGGATTAGTCTGATGATTCAAGGTTGATTACAAGTCCGCAGTTTGGACATGTAACACTTGAACCAACATCTGAAAGTGTGAATGAAATTTCATGGTTGCAGTTAGGACATTCGTAATCAATGTCCATATGGTTTACTTTATCCATGATTCCATCCATGTCGAAAGAAAATTTAGCCAACAGCTCACCTCCTTTCAGTGTTAGTATAAAGCAGACTATAAGCAAATGTCAAGTTAACAAAATAAGCGTGTACAGAGATGTATGCGCTATTTTTATACCCTTTTTTGGAGGTGATAACAATGAAAATTGAAGAAAGAGCCGACGGTCTGCATATCAACGGATATGTAAACGTAACAGGCAAAATCTCACGTCCTCTGATTACACCGCATGGACAGTGCGT
>JAZUKG010000072.1:0-4743 GCA_045643145.1 Lachnospiraceae bacterium
TTTTCACGGGCTTTCCCTGTATTTTCAGGACACGCAGCGTAGTCTCATCAGCGTTCAGGACGGGTTCGAGGTAAGCATACTTCCAGAAGTGCTTCACAACAGGTACAAGCCATTCTGAACCTTTGATGATCCAGTTTGCAAATAGTAATCTTTTACAATTTCGGATAGACTATCATCTTCGTTATAGAGTTGCGATAAATTTTTGGCATCTGCATCGGCTAACAAATCTGGCATTGGAAACTTTGGCTTTAAAACCGTGATATCTCCTGTTATCAGCATATAAACATATCTATATGCTCATCATCATAATTATCGTTATCTATTGCAAGTCTTAGATCCCTGATTGAAGATTGCAAATCGCCTGCCCATCCTGCAAGGTTAGGATCAATAAGATTATGTCGTTCGGCTCCAAAAGTTGAAAGTAAATGAAGAAAATCTATTTCATTACTATCATTATCATATAGTTTATATTTTCTTAAAAAAGTTAATACTGACGGGGTACATTTTTTTATATAATCTCTTATTTCTGGATAATAGCAACCATCAGTTGTAGTCCATTTTAACCAATTTAAAAATTCATCTTTAACATTTTTACCCATTGTTTTAAAAGAAAAATTATCTTTTATTTCTTTAAAAAATTCTATTTCGTCAGTTCCATAGTTATAATTTCTAAGTATATTTGCGGCAACGGTAGAATTTGATGGAATATTATCATTTATCAAATTTGCATGATAACAATATATTGGTAGGTATTCATCTATATATTTTTCAATTAAGTGCAAATTAAGAAAAGTAAATCATTTAAAAAATATATAAAATGGTACTGAATCTTCGCTATCATCAAATCCATCTCCGTCTGAATCTTCTAAAGTTGGATCAGAAATAACAGGAAGATAATAACGTTGAGAAGGATTTTTTAAATCATCAAAAAGAAAACTGTATTCTGAATTTTTAAATCTTTTAAGATGACAGACTATTTCACTGATATTAAATGTTGGAATATCAAAACTACCATCATCATTCCAAATAAGTCTTTCTGTATCTACCTCTTCCCAGTCTGTTATCGGTGAATATCCGGTTACTAACGAAACTCTTGAGAAATTAAAAACATTCTGGTACGGTACTATCGCACCACAAGATTCTGTTTCAGAATATTCACTTTTTCAAGCATTTTTCAAACCGGGCTCTTTCATCATTCACATTAAATGACGGCGAAAAAGAAAAAATGGATAACGAAAACATAATCGTTTCTATATCCGCAAAAATACTTTTTTTCATCCGGATTACCTCTAATATGCATACATTGTTGTATTACTACTACATAATAATTCTCAAATATTACATATTGCTCCTTATCCATTCGTCTAATTCATCTATTGAAGAATCCGGAGTAATATTGCGTGAGTACAATCCTTTCCAATACATACTTCCTATGTACATTTCAGTATATCCCTTTAACATCAGGATGTCTCCGTTATACAAATCTGTTTTTAGGCTATACCAATCAGCTGACGAATTAATTTCCGGTAAATCATTTTCAAAGACTCTTAAACATTTTTCAATACCATGACCAAGATATTCTTCTATGGATCTTATCATTTTTTCAATTGAATCAAAACAGAACGTTATTCTTAATCCATCGAAATCATCAAACTCTTCATCGTAATCTAAAAATACCCTGTTGTCAGTTGTTATTCTGACAAATCTATAAATGCCGCCGTATTCTATTTGAGCACTTATAGTTATCGGAAGTGTTCCAACATGGAGTATTCGATTAACTTCGTCAATTGTCATTTATTTTCCGCCTCTCTATAAATCGTAATTTTCTTTACTACAATTATACTTAGGGCATCACCGCACAAAGATTGTGCGGTGATGCCTTAGCTATTACGAAAAATCATGAGTCAATAAGCTCAGTTTTCATAAAGCAAAGATCAAAAATATTCAGTACATTATCAGAATTGAAATCTGCTGCTTTCCAGTTGGCAAGATGAGTATCGGGAACAGCAAGCAGCCATTTTTTCAGCGTGACCACATCTGCAATATTGAATGCTCCGTCTGCATTGACATCGCCGTTAACTGTTTCTGTCTGTACAAGCCGCAGTCTGTTAGTTGATAGTGTATTTTTATTATCAAATCGGACAGTCGGATCCTTTCCTGCCGCAAGCGGATTATCACTGTCATACATAGCAAGACAAATAACAGCGTTTTCATCAAGTATGCCGTCATATTCAAACAGAAATGCCTTTTCTTCTCCGTCATGAAATGAGCCTTTCTCAATTCTGATCGGATTTCCGAAAGAATTCAGCTTGTTTCCATCAGCATCCGTAATTTCTGCACAAAAATCAATATTGAAATATGCTGGTGCCAGACCTGTGTTTTTGATTCTTACGACCAGTTTATTTTCATATCGTGCAGCAGAAGTAACGGTGAAATTATACCCGATACGATTACACATTTCATCAATTACATCTTTCTGCTCCTGATAGAATTCATAGCTGCAATGACTGTCCTGATCGAGCGCAAATATCGACATATGCGGAATCTCTATTGTTTCACGGAGACGCTGCGGTCTCCAGTTTACATAGGAATACTCATCTTCTCTGACAGCGTCACGCATCCATGCATATGGCCAGTAATTTTCACCGACTACAGGCATATTAGCATCGTATGTAGGTTTAAGACTCCATTCGGCATTTGGAATTGAAATAAGGCCGTCATCTCGCTTGGTGATTCCGATTGAAAGTGCATATTGATATATCTCCCCTCGTGCATTTGAAGGAAGAACAAGAAGCGTATGATCAAATGCATCCGCATAGCAGTCCAACATATCCTTTTGAATTTCAAGAGAAGGCATAAACTTTTCATCTCCGACTGCAAATGAATTATGCCATTCCCCGTAATCACCGAACGGTCTGACGTCGATAAATTCCACTCTGGGATCACCGTCATACTTTTTTGCCAATGCTCTGACAAACTCCTTATGTGCCTGCAAATATATCGGATCATCCCATTTGGGGAATTCAATTTCTCCTGGCTCATCTCTTAACTCTGCTGTGTATTTCTCTGCGCCTGCATCATAGACCCATTGCGGGACACAATCTTCCTTCAGATAGGACGTAAACGGCATGATACGGATTCCGTATGTCAGTCCGTACTTTTCACACTCATCCAGCATTCCGTCAATTTCGTCCCAGTTGTAAACACCTTTTTTCGGATTCAGGTCTTTCCAGTACGGTGAACCGCTGACGATCGTTACCACATTCCATGCTTGATTCTCCGCCGAACCACCGATGCCGTACTGATAGCTGCTGCCCAACATATCAGGTGTGTATGCTGTCATTACAAAGCCTTTGTGCGGATTGGAGATTGCTTTGCCTGCGGTTTCTGTTTCGTAAATTATTGTTGGCGAACTGCTGAAATCATAACCTTCTTCTTCGATGATTGGTTCATTGCTTGGGAAAAGCTGCTGACTTACGAGTTTTGCCATTTTGTCCGCACCAAATGCATTCAGATACAGAGAATCTGCGGTATAATACGTTTTCTGCTCATAATATCTGTTTACCAGGGTAAGCTCAAGCCACGGACGGAACATATCAATGAGCCCGGTATGCTCTTTTTCAGCGATTTCATCCATCACAGAATTAAACCATCTTTGCGTCGGCAGCGGATACTTATATGCGTCATTGAGCTGACCATGCTGCTTCACAAGATAAACGGTCATATTCTTTGCTTTTGCACTCTGAATCATTTTTTCCATATATGTAACATATTCAGAAGAATCAACTGCATCACTATGCGCCTGATATTCTTTCAGATAGTCATTCATGCCTACAGCCAACAAAAGAATATCACCTTTTTTTCCATAGAATTCAGCAGTTGGAAAAAGTGAATCATTCAGCGCTTTTGCAGTCACGCCGCTTGCGGAAATGTTACGCACATCATACATATCTGTATCAACGTAATTTGATAAATACTGTCCCCAGCCGTGAATTGCATCATCTGTGACATTGTAATAGCTTGCAGCAGTAGAATCGCCTGCAACCCATATAGTAGGCTTTGTAATAATATCAGTTGATGACTGTTCAATTTCAATTGCACTTATGGAAAACTCTGTTCCAACACCCGAACCTGCATAAATATTAAGCTGACCGTCAGTAACAGGAATTGTAAAAATATCCGTCGCATTGCTTCCTGTCAGAAAGAACAACTGCGGTACACCTTCCGCTGTAATAGTAGTTGAACGGACATCACCTGTTGTTACTTTAATCTTATAAACGCCCTTTGGCAAATCGACATTGAATATATGATTAGGAACATCAGATTTAAAACGCACCGCATCTGCCAATGCACCTGTTCCGCTTGCTGAAACATTTTCAACTGCATCAGTATTAGCAAAGCCATAGCCTTTTGCTGTATTATATCCATCGGATGCAGATACACCGATATATCCGCTTTTAGTACCAAGTCCACCGAAATCGAACTTTTTTGTAATCAGTGTTTCCGCATTGGCGTTGACGGCATTCAGCGGTGCTGAGATCATCGCAAGCAATACAGCAAGTGAAATTGCAGTCATTCTTTTCATAACAAACCTCCATTTTGAAAAATAAAATGTAAATATCCTACAATATAATTTAGGGCACCTCTAAAAACCCGTTTTGAGTAAGAAAAAGCAGATAGGTACAGTAGATGCAAGAAAAGCCCTCGAAGGCGTGCTTTCGCACTACGAGAGGGCTTGACGCA
>JAZUKG010000073.1:0-24993 GCA_045643145.1 Lachnospiraceae bacterium
ACCCCTTAGAGAGTATGAGGTAGATAGGCTTAAGGTGTAAGCATAGTGATATGTTCAGCTGATAAGTACTAATAGGTCGAGGGCTTATCCTGATGGTGATAGGACTTATCGTCAATCTCCGATTGGCGATCTGAGTAAGTCGAAGACTTACGAAGAAAGAAGAAAAGATGTTTAGTTGATTTAAATTCAGTGTTCGGTTTTGAAGGAATAATAAATATATGAAAAATTAAGAAGAATTCTACAATAGAATTCTTTTTTTTGTGCATTTTTATATACAATTTGCTTTTTTTTTGCTATAATCAGTAAATAAATCATAAATTTCAGTGAGGTATGAGAGTATGGATACTAATATTTTATTGGAAAACGGGACGAATGAGTTAGAAATTTTGGAGTTTTTACTTGATGGCAATTCTTATGGTATTAATGTTGCAAAGATAAGAGAAATTATTCCTTATCAGGAAGTAACACCGGTACCAAATGCACATCCTAGTATTGAAGGGATTTTTATGCCTAGAGATGTGATGATTACTGCAATCGATTTAAAGAATTGCTTACAGCGTGGACAGTCCGAAGGAAATGGTTTATTTATCATCACTAACTTTAATAAATTGGATATCGCATTTCATGTAGATCAGGTTATCGGTATTCACAGAGTTTCCTGGGGCGAAATCATCAAACCGGGATCAACAGTATCTAGTTCAGAAGACGGAATTTCGACAGGTATTGTTAAAGTAGATGGTAAGCTAATCATCATTCTTGATTTTGAAAAAATTATTACTGACATCAGTCCTGAAACCGGATTAAAGATTACAGAGATTGATGAACTGGGAACTCGTGAGAGAAGTACTGTACCAATCTTGATTGCAGAGGATTCCGCATTACTTAACAAGCTTATTGTTGATTCATTACATAAGGCCGGATATGTAAATTTAATTCATACAGAAAATGGCCAGGAAGCTTGGGATGTTATTTGTGAATGCAAGAAAACCGGTACTTTGGATGAACATGTTCAGGTACTGATCACGGATATTGAAATGCCGATTATGGATGGTCACAGATTGACCAAGCTGATTAAGTCGGATGATGAGACAAAACATATTCCGGTTATTATCTTCTCATCACTTGTAAATGATGAAATGAAGAAAAAGGGTGATGACCTTGGAGCAAATGCTCAGTTATCGAAACCGGAAATTGGTAATTTGGTTCGAGTAATTGATAGTTTAGTGAAGTAATTATTAACATGAAGGCTGGGAATCAAACCCCAGCCTTTTCTATGTTTATTAATATATATTATATTTAGAACTTAGAAATGGAATAATGCGATGAAGGAACTAGTAGAAGCGATTAAAGACAGTGAAAAAATACTGATAGGTCTGGGAAAAGAATGGACTATTGATTATGATACGATGCTGGATTGTTGGAAACAAAAGAGCAAGGTATTGTATGAGTTGTTTCAGAATGCGTTAGAATATGAAAAATCCTCAACTCTCGTAGATTTTTATCAGTGGTTTTTCTATAAAAATGATTGCCCGAAAGATTTAGAATGTGCATATCAAAAATTATATGAGCTGGTCAAGGAAAAGGATTATTTTATATTATCTCTTTCTACAGATTCATATTTGGAAAAGTTTGGATTTGATTCGGATAAATTTGTGAATCCTTGCGGCACGATGAAACTTATGCAATGTAATCAAAGCTGCGATGAAGACTTATATTTATCGGATGTATTGCTTCAGAAAGCAGAAATGATATTGATTGATGCAGTTGATAAGAATGACCAATGCAGTCAAGATGAGGTAATAGCTATAAATCAATCTCTGATTGAACTGCTTTCTTGTATAAAATGTCAAAAATGCGCAGATTCGATTGTATTTAACACATTAGATGCTGTAAAATATAATGAAAACGGATATCTAAACCAGTGGCAAAGATATATGCAATGGCTTCAAAAAACGATTAATAAAGATTTATGTATTTTAGAGGCCGGTGTAGGTATGGAATTTCCTTCTGTTGTTAGATGGCCGTTTGAAAAAACAGCTTTTTATAATCAAAAGGCATTGTATTACAGAATAAATGAAAAATTTTACCAGACCAATGAGGAAATTTCTAAAAGATCTTTAGGAATTGAAGCGAATTCTTTGAAATATTTAGCCGATATATAGAATGGTGAATTATTTTTGTTGAAAGAAGAATTCGGCAAAGGAGGCAAAATATGAGTGCCAATGATGAAGAATTAGATCTGGAGCTTAGTTCGGATAGTCCTGAAGACGAAATGGATGAGCTTCTTCGTTTAATCGAAGAAAATGAAAAACAACAAGCTATTCAGAATGGAGAAGAAGTTCCTTCAGATTTAGATGATGTTGCACCACTTCAGGTGGTTGATGATTCGGCAGATGTCGCTGATGAAGTATCTGCCGGAGAAGATGCATTAGAGGATGAAGGAAACGATGAGTCAGGTGAAGACTTAGAAGCAGAGGATACAGATCCGGAACCTGAATCGTTAGAAGAAATTGAAATAGATATGGATGATCCGGAAGCAATGGATATCCTTTTAGGCCTAAAGGAAAGACCCGATAGGCCTGATTCTGTTGTAAAAAGGATGGAACGAGAAGCTCAGGAAAACGCTGAGGCTGAGAACGCCGAAGTTGCTGAAGACGGACCGGAAGAGGAAGTGGAGGAAGCAGGTGAAATGCCTTCTGCTACCGAGGATTCACAGCCGGCGGTTTCATCTGATATGGAACTGGATGACATTTTGAGTCAGCTGGGTGAAGAAGATGATGATTTAAAAGAAATCGGCGACTTGCTGAAAAAATCAGATAACCATGAGCTGGTAGAAGACGATGTGCTTTCGCTTTTGGATGAGACGGAAAATCAGAATGCGGCAGATGATGAAGATGCAGATATGGATTTATCTGTCGAAAATATAGCTGATGCAGATACAGAAGCAGAGCCGGAAGATAAAAAGGCGAAAAAAGAAAAGAAGAAAAAAGAAAAGAAAGCCAGAAGATCGAAAAAATCCGATGATGGAGAAGAAGGCGCTGAAGGAGAAAAGGAGAAAAAAGGTCTCTTTAGCAAACTTTTTGCGGCTTTGACAGAAGAGGTTCCTGAAGAAGAGGAGGATCCGGCTGTAGCAGAAGCAAAAAAGGCAAAGAAAGCAAAGAAAAAGCGCGGAAAGAAAGGCGCTGTAACAGATGCCGGTGACAATGATGCTATTTTAGAGGAACTTGACGGGGAACCGACAGACAAGAAAAAAGGCAAAAATTCAAAGAAAGATAAAAAGAAAGAAAAGAAGCCGAAAAAAGAGAAGAAAGTAAAAGAAAAAAATACAGAACCGGAAGTTCCGTCAAAGAAGCTTCCAATCAAGATGATCATTCGTATTTTTGTTTTATGCTTCTCGATATTAGCACTTATTTTGATTGTTACAAATGTGGTTCCGCAGCTTTGGGCATTAAATGATGCCAGAAATGCATTTTACAAAAAGAACTATGAAGAATCTTATCGTGAATTTGTCGGAAAGAAATTATCAAAGAAGGATGAAGTGATTTTCCAGAAGGCAAAAACGATTACTATGGTTGAGCATAAATATACTTCATATTCAACCTATAAAGCTATGAATATGCCGGTTGAGGCATTGGATTCTTTAGTTTCAGGATGTTGGCTGTTTGACGATTTAGCTAATGATATAGCTGAGCTGGGTATATTGGAACAGACTCAGGAGATTAAGGAAAGAATATTAAATGCTTTGGCGGCTGATTATCAATTGTCTGAAGACGATGCGAGAGAGATGCGACAGCTCAGCCGTTATGAATATACGAAAAAGCTGGAAGAAACTACCGGCAGTTTGAGTATAAAGAATAAAAACTACGAAAGCGGTCAGTCAGTACCTGTGATTGAAGAGGTGGAGACAGAACCTGTCGCAGAAGAAGAGTCGCCTAAGGAAGATATGATTTTGGAGGAAATGGAATGATAGCCATTATTGATTACGATGCCGGAAATATAAAGAGTGTTGAAAAGGCCATAGCTATGCTGGGGCAGGAGGTTGTGATTACCAGAGATAAGGATGTGATTTTAAATGCTGATCACGTAATTCTTCCTGGAGTAGGCGCTTTTGGAGATGCGATGGAAAAATTGCATCAGTACGGTCTCGTTTCAGTTATTAAAGAAGTAGTTGAGAAGGGAACTCCGTTTTTAGGAATCTGTTTGGGACTTCAGCTTTTGTTTGACAGAAGTGATGAGAGTCCGGGAGTAGAAGGACTGGGAATTCTCAAGGGTGAAATTATTCGTATTCCGGATAAGGAAGGTCTCAAAATTCCGCATATCGGTTGGAATTCTTTGAAATATCCGAATAAAGGTACTTTGTTTGCAGGACTTGAAGAAGAAGCCTATGTTTACTTTGTACATTCCTATTATTTGAAAGCGCAGGATGAAAATATTGTAACTGCTACTACAGAGTACAGTACATTAATTCATGCCAGTGTGGAATGCGGCAATGTTTTTGCTTGTCAGTTCCACCCGGAAAAGAGCTCAGATGTAGGACTTCAGATTTTGAAAAATTTCATTCAGGTAAAAGCAACAGCCTGATAGCGGTTAAATAGGAGGAGCATTATGCACACCAAAAGAATTATTCCATGTCTGGATGTAAATAACGGACGTGTAGTAAAGGGAATTAACTTTGTGGATTTGATTGATGCCGGAGATCCGGTTGAATCTGCAAAGGCATATGATAAATTAGGCGCAGATGAATTGGTATTTTTGGATATTACTGCCAGCAGCGATCACAGAAATACAGTAGTAGATATGGTTCGACGAGTTGCAGAACAGGTATTTATTCCATTTACAGTAGGCGGAGGAATCCGTACGGTAGATGATTTTAAAGTGATTCTTCGAGAAGGCGCAGACAAGGTGGCTGTAAATTCGGCAGCTATTATGAATCCGAGTCTGATTTCTCAGGCCGCGGATAAATTCGGAAGCCAGTGTGTGGTGGTAGCTATTGATGCAAAGAGAACACCGGATGGTTTTCATATCTTTAAAAACGGCGGTAGAGTCGATATGGGTATTGATGCGATTGAATGGGCCATGAAAGCAGATGAGCTGGGCGCCGGTGAAATTCTTTTGACCAGTATGGACGGAGATGGTACAAAAGCCGGATATGATTTGGAACTTACCAGACTGGTTTCAGAGAATGTTTCGATTCCGGTTATTGCCAGCGGCGGTGCAGGAAAGCTTGAGCATTTTTATGATGCGTTGACAGTCGGAAAAGCAGATGCAGCATTGGCAGCTTCTTTGTTCCATTTCAAGGAATTAGAAATCAAGGAAGTAAAAGAGTACTTAAGAAGCAGAGATATTCCTGTTCGATTATAGCTTAAAAGAGGATGATTCATGTCAGCAATAAGTAATGATTGGCTTGCACCACTTCAATCTGAATTTGCCAAGCCATATTATAAAGAACTTTATTTAAAGATAAAACAGGAATACAGTGAAAGACTGATTTTCCCGCCTTCAGGAGAAATATTCAGTGCTTTTGAACTGACTCCGCTGGAAAGTGTAAAGGTGGTTATTTTAGGACAGGATCCGTATCACAACATCGGCCAGGCACATGGGTTGTGTTTTTCGGTTAGAGAGGATGTGGATATTCCGCCGTCTTTGCAAAATATATATAAAGAGCTTCACGATGATTTGGGGCTAAAGATTCCAAATAACGGGTATTTAGTAAAGTGGGCAAAGCAAGGTGTGCTGATGCTAAACACTGTATTAACGGTGCGTGCACATGAAGCAAATTCTCACCGAGGATTAGGCTGGGAACAGTTTACAGATGCAGCTATTCAGATTTTAAATGAACAGGACAGACCGATTGTTTTTATCCTGTGGGGATCACCTGCACAAAAGAAAGCGGCTATGCTGAATAATCCAAAGCACTTGATTCTGAAAGCACCTCATCCGAGTCCGCTTTCAGCATACAGAGGATTTTTTGGAAGCAAACCATTCAGTAAAACGAATGAATTTTTAACAAAAGCCGGTTTAGAAGGCATTGACTGGCAGATAGAAGATGTGTAAGATAGTAACTGGAGTTCTGAAAACAAAGCAATGGGGCTGTGATTTCAGATGATGTTATTATGATAAAGATATCTTTATATTTCTGGGACATATAAAGAGGTAAAAAGAAAGAGGAAGAAAAAATGAGTATTAGAATCGGTATCTTAGGATATGGTAACTTGGCAAAAGGTGTTGAATGTGCTATTCGTCAGAATGATGATATGGAATTAAAGGCAGTATTCACACGTAGAAATCCTGAAAGCGTAACCATCAAAACAGAAGGTGTAAAGGTTTATTCTGTTGATGATGTTGAAAAGATGAAAGATGAAATCGATGTTTTGGTTCTTTGTGGCGGTAGTGCAACAGACTTACCTACACAGACACCGGAATATGCAAAATATTTTAGTGTAATTGATAGTTTTGATACACATGCAAAGATTCCTTCACACTTTGCAAATGTTGATGCAGCTGCAAAAGCCAGCGGAAATGTTGCTATTATTTCAGTAGGTTGGGATCCGGGAATGTTCTCATTAAATCGTTTATATGCAAATGCTATCCTTCCACAGGGAAATGATTATACTTTCTGGGGCAAGGGAGTTAGCCAGGGACATTCAGATGCTATTCGTAGAGTAGAAGGCGTTAAGAATGGTAAGCAGTACACAATTCCTGTAGATTCTGCATTAGAAGCTGTAAGAAGCGGAAAGAATCCGGAACTTACAACTCGTCAGAAACATACCAGAGAATGTTTTGTTGTGGCTGAAGAAGGTGCTGATCGCGCTAAGATTGAAAGCGAAATCAAGAACATGCCTAACTACTTCTCTGATTATGATACAACAGTTAATTTCATCAGCGAAGAAGAACTTATGGCTAACCACAGCGGAATTCCACACGGCGGATTTGTAATTCGTAGCGGAAAGACAGGCTGGGATGGTGAAAATACACATATTATTGAATACAGCTTAAAGCTTGATTCCAATCCGGAATTTACTGCTTCTGTATTAGTAGCTTATGCCAGAGCAGCTTATCGTTTGAAAAAAGAAGGTCAGTGCGGATGTAAGACAGTATTTGATATTGCACCTGCATACCTTACAGCAATGAGTGCAGAAGATATCAGAGCGCACTTATTATAATCTAGGCATTACTAAGGAGATAAAAATGAAAAAGACATTTGTGAATAAAGAAATGATTCAGGATATTACAAAAACATATCCAACACCATTTCATATCTATGATGAAAAGGGAATTCGTGAAAATGCAAAGGCTGTAAAAGAAGCATTTGCATGGAATCCGGGATACAAGGAATTCTTTGCTGTAAAGGCAAATCCAAATCCATTCTTGATTGATATTTTAAGAGAATACGGATGCGGTACAGATTGTTCTTCTATGACAGAACTTATGCTTTCTGAAGCAATGGGTGTAAAGGGAGAAGATATCATGTTTTCTTCTAATGATACTCCTGCAGAAGAATTTGCATATGCTGCAAAAATCGGCGCAACCATCAATTTGGATGATTTTACACATATTGAGTTTTTAGAAAAGACAATCGGTAAATTGCCGGAAACTCTGTCATGCAGATACAATCCGGGTGGAGTATTTACCATGAGTAACGGAATCATGGACAATCCTGGTGATGCAAAATATGGATTGACTACCGAGCAGATGTATGAAGCCTTCAAAATCATGAAGGAAAAAGGTGTTAAGAATTTTGGTATTCATGCATTCCTTGCCAGCAATACTGTAACCAATGAGTATTATCCAAAGCTTGCTAAAGAGCTTTTCGAGCTTGCTGTAGATTTACAGGAAAAGACAGGAGCACATATTAAGTTTATTAACTTATCAGGTGGTGGAGGTATTCCTTATACACCGGATCAGACACCAAATGATATTCGTGCAATCGGTGAGGGCGTACATCAGGTATATGATGAAGTTCTCGTAAAAGCAGGAATGGGCGATGTGGCTATTTATACAGAAATGGGCCGTTTCATGATGGGACCTTATGGTGCACTTGTTACCACAGCAATTCATGAAAAACATACTCATAAAGAATATATTGGTGTAGATGCCTGTGCAGTTAACCTTATGAGACCTGCTATGTATGGTGCTTATCATCATATTACAGTACTCGGAAAAGAAGATGCTGAGTGCACAAATACTTATGATGTTACAGGTTCTCTGTGTGAAAATAATGATAAGTTTGCAGTCGATCGTAAGCTTCCAAGCATTGATATGGGTGATTACATCGTGATTCATGATACAGGTGCTCACGGATATGCAATGGGATATAACTACAATGGTAAATTGAAATCTGCAGAGCTTTTATTAAAGGAAGACGGCAGTGTTCAGCTTATCAGACGTGCAGAAACACCAAAGGATTATTTTGCTACCTTGGATGGTTTTGATGTATTCAAAAAAATGAATTTCTAATAGTATAAATTATGATATAATGTAAAAAGCGGATGAGTGCATCCGCTTTTTTCTTACTGATGAAAGTATCCCTGAGGTAATCAAAGGAGAATTGTATGATTGAATATAAACAGATTAGTTTAGCGTTGGAAATGTTTTCGATGTGTGTCAGCGCATTTATTATGATGTATTTGTTCTGGGACAGAAAGAATCGAACCAGAACCAGCAGATGGTTCGGTATTATGACAGTTTCCAATATGTTAATGATTATAGGTGACCTTTTAGACCTGTTTTTGGGAGGTACCAGTGGAATTCGAGCCTTTTATTTTGTATATTTAGGTGCGTTTCTTTATTTCTCGGCCTCCAGTGTTATGGCAATGGGCTTTTGGGGCTATCTGAATGCGTTGGCAGAAGAAAAAGAAAAGAAATCAAAACTGATTTATATGCCGGGGATTCTGTGTGTAGTATATGAATCGATTGTCTTGATTATCAATATTTTCTCCGGATTTGCTTTCTATGTCAGTGAACAAAATCTATATATGCGAGGACCGCTGTTTATACTGTTAAATGCACCGACACTTATCTACTTAGGTGCAATTGGACTTTTGTTTTTGCATCATAAAAGGTTTTCTGTCAGAGAAGGGATCGTATTCTTTCTCTTTATTATGGTTCCGACAATTGCAAGCATCGTTCGATATTTGCATCCGGAAATCGCATTTTACAATGCATTTTTCTCTTTGGGATTAGTTTTTGTCATGCTGTTTATTCAGGCAGAAGAAAAGGTTCATTTAAAGCAGTCGGAAAATGAACTGATTTTGCTGAAAAATGAAAAACTGGAACAAAGTAATGACCTTATGGATTATTTGATTACTCAGCTGACACTTGGCTGGAGTAAATCTGCAGAGATGCTGGATGCATACGGACCGGGGCATAGCGTCAGAGTAGCCAATATATCTAAGGAAATTGCTTTTCATTTGGGTTTTGATGAAGCAAAGCAGGTTGAAACCTATTACGCAGCCCTTTTGCATGATATCGGCAATAACCGTGTTCCTGAGGCAGTGCGTTATAAAGTAGGTAAGTATACAT
Source organism: Lachnospiraceae bacterium (assembly GCA_045643145.1). Lineage (GTDB taxonomy): Bacteria > Bacillota > Clostridia > Lachnospirales > Lachnospiraceae > SVFI01. The sequence continues at coordinate 9,523 of JAZUKG010000073.1, forward strand.
CTGATGAGTTGGAAACTATGAAAATGCATACTGTTGCCGGATACCATATGCTGAAAGGGATTTCAGAAATGCCGGAGCTTTCTTATGCAGCCAGATGGCATCATGAAAAATATGACGGAAGCGGTTATCCAAACGGACTTCGAGGAGAAGAAATACCGCTCGTTGCCAGAATTGTTGCTGTGGCAGATGCTTATGATGCGATGACAACAGTACGTAGCTATCGTAAAATTTTTCCACAGGATTTGGTAAAAGAACAATTAGAAGCCGGAATGGGTATTCAGTTTGATCCAAAGATTGCCAAAATCATGATTGATATCATGAACGAAGATATTGATTATGAAATGAGTCAAGTGAAGGGACCAAAACGTAGTCATGTTCTGATCGTAGATGATGACCCGTTTGTACATCGTTTTATTTCCATGGGAATGAAAGAGGAAAATTATGTGATTTCTTCGGCGTATAACGGAGGTCAGGCAATGGAAATGCTAAAGCAGGATCCGTATGATATTTGCCTGTTGGATATTCAAATGCCGGATATTAACGGATATCAGGTACTTGATTACATTCGTGAGAACAGCAGACGTACCAAGGTTATCTTTCTGACAGGTGAAAAATCGAGAGACGTTGTTCGTCAGCTGACAGAAGAAGGCGTGAATGATTATTTGATTAAGCCGATTCGAATGACTCAGTTATTAGAGTGCATTCACGGAGTAATAAACAGTAAATAAGGTTTATTCGCTGGGATGAACCTTAAGGAGGCTATATGCTGGGAAAGAAAAGATTAGAAGCCGTAGGCATTCTGTTTTTTTATTTAATCTTAACATTGCATCTGACAATCCAAAGCTATTTGTTTCATTGGAGTGATGGTCACAGACTGTTTATGTGGGTGTTGTTTATCCTCTTGACGGGGGTTACCTTACTCAAGTCTGTATCTGTAAAGGCTCAGTCCTATATGACAATTACCTTTGCTTTGATTATCTTGATCATATACTGTCATTACAGTTCTGACTTTGGATCAACCGTAGTATATATGGTAGGGTGTTCCATTATCATTTCTGTATATCAGAACAGAAAACTGGAGCTATATCAGGCCTTTCTGTCTCTTTTGATGATTTTATATTTCATCTTTGTCAAAAAAGGCGTTAATTTCGATAATATGACTTCTACCATGAAGTTTGTGGGTGAATGTTTTGTTTTATTAGGTGCGGCTTTTTATTTACATTACATTATTTGGAGACAGGATAAGATTGAGGAAAACCTGGTACGAATTGCAGCCAAGGCTAGAGATGCAGAACAGTCAAAATCAGAATTTATTGCTAATATGAGTCATGAAATTCGTACTCCTATGAATGCGATTATCGGTATGTGTGAATTGATCCAAAGAGAGGGCGATTTAAGCAAGCTGGTTCGAGATTACTGTACCAATATTCAGAATTCGGGACGAAGTCTGCTTTCTATCATCAACGATATTTTGGACTTTTCTAAAATTGATTCCGGTAAAATGGAAATCGTAGAAGAGGAATTTGATTTCTCAACTACATTGAATGATGTAGTAAATACGACAATTACCAGAATGGGTGATAAAAATCTGGAACTGATTGTTCATATGGATCCGGATATTCCCAAGGGACTCATTGGAGATGAACTTCGAATCAGACAGATTATTACCAATATTATGACCAATGCGGTCAAATATACGAATAAGGGATATATCGTTTTGCGTGTATTCAAGATTCGTAGAGACTATGGTATCAATCTGGTAGTCAGTGTCAAGGATAGCGGTATCGGTATTGCCAGAGAAAATATCAATAAGCTGTTTACCAGTTTCCAGCAGGTAGATACCAAGAAAAACAGAGCAGTAGAAGGTACCGGTCTGGGTCTGGCAATTACCAAGATGTTATTGACCATGATGGGCGGTTTTATTCATGTGGAAAGCGAATATGGAAAAGGGTCTACTTTTACGGTATCGATTCCTTTGAGGGTTTCCAATAAAACACCGATTATTCAGGTGAATGATGCAGATAATATCCGAGTCGGAGTATATATTGATGAAGAAGGCGTTTCTCCGGAGGTATTAAAAGAGGCATTGCCGTATGAAATCGGATTGGGACGTGATATCGGTATTAATTATCGTTTATTCCGCGATTTTGAGCATTTGGAAAATGCATATACCGATGATTTGACACACTTGGTAGTTGGTGCAAAAGAATATGAAGCCAATAAGGAGTATTTTGAACGATTCGGTCAAAAAGTAAAATTGGTTATTTTAAGAAAACAAAATGACGAAAGTCTTCAGGACCGCCGAATGATGTTTTTGCCTTATCCGTTATATGCATTGTCATTAACAAAGGTATTGAATTCAGACGGTAATGCATTAACCGTTACAAAGGGCAAGGAATCTGTAGCCAGCTTTACAGCTCCATCTGCCAGAATTTTGATTGTAGACGACAATATGGTCAATCTGCAAGTGGCCGTTGGTCTGTTAAAACCATATAATATGCAGCTGTTTACAGCACAAAGCGGTTTGGACGCAATCGGAATGCTGGCATCCAAGGAAATTGATCTCGTATTTATGGACCATATGATGCCTGGTATGGACGGTGTTGAGGTTACCAAGCAGCTTCGTGAACGAAAAGAGCAGTATTACAAGGAACTTCCGATTATTGCACTTACAGCCAATGCGGTCGGCGGAGCGCGAGAAATGTTTTTGGAAAATGGCTTCCAGGGCTTTATTGCAAAGCCGATTGAACTCGCTGCAATGGATAGAGTACTCAGACAATTCCTTCCGGATGAGTGCAAGATTGAGATTGTGAAAAATGTCGATGAAGAACAGGCTGAAAACCTGGGCATGGCCGCAAATCTAAACACATCACCAAAGATTGACGGTGTGATGGATTTAACACTGGGGCTGTCATTTACCGGGGATAACATTGAGAATTATCTAGATATTGTTGATATTTATGCACAAAGCGGCAGAGCAAAGCTTACCGTATTAAACAGATTAAAAGAAGCACAGGACTGGAAGGGATATACCATAGAAGTTCATGCGATTAAGAGTTCTTCTTTGTCTGTCGGAGCTCAAAAATTGTCATTATTTGCAAAACTCTTAGAAGAAAGAGGCAAAGCGGGCGATGTGGATGTATTGGAAGTATCGCATAAGGAACTGGTAAAGGAATATACAGCGGTGATTGAGGCCTGTGAGGAATTGTGTCAGTTAAATCAGGAGAGATAAAAGGGTATGGGTTATAAAATTGGAATAACAACCGAATGTGTCAGTGACCTGCCGGCTAGTATTTTAGAAGAATTGAATATTAAAGTAATCAATTTTGACATTGTTACGGATTCGGGTGAATTCAGAGACAGTATTGAGATTAGTGCAGAAAATGTTTTTTCTTATATGAAAACAGAGAAAAAGAAGCCGGAAACAAAGGTTCCTTCTGCAAATCAGTACAAGACTTTTTTTACAGAAGCACTCAAGGATTATGATGAAATTATACATATTTCAGTCAGTGAAGAGATTAGTACTGCTAAGCAGTCGGCGCTCCAGGCCAGAGCTAAAATGGGAAGAGACGGAAACAGAATCCATGTTTTTGATTCAAGACATACTTCATCCGGCATGGGACTTTTGGTCTATGAAGCCTGCAGACTCCGAAATGAGGGAAAAAATGTAAAGGAACTGATTTCGGAGCTTAATCGCAGAAGAGAACTGATTTCAACATCCTTTATAACAATGGGTTATGAACATTTTCTCGGGACCGGAAGAATCAGACAGCTTTTGTATTATTTCTTTAAAATATTCCGTTTTCAGGTAATTTTGGCGGTAAGAAATGGTAATTATACTATAAAAAATGTTTTTGTAGGTAACTATGAAAGAGCTTGTATGGAGTATGTAAGGTCGGAACTTAAGCATATGGAAACAAAAGATAACCGAATTGCGATTATCACGCAGGCAGGATGTAATTTTAAGAATATGGAAGCAATTGAGAATCTGATTATAAAGAGCAGAGCTTTCAATCGTGTATATAAAGTAGAAGCTTCTGCAACTGTTTCCTGCAATTGTGGCCCGAATACGTTTGGTCTGATGTATATGTTGAAGGATCAGGGAAAATAGTACTTGAAATAATATATAAGCTATGGTAATATAATTCTCGGTCGTAGAAGCCGGCATGTCGGAATGGCAGACGAGGCAGACTCAAAATCTGTTGTGGGCAACCACGTGTGGGTTCAAGTCCCACTGCCGGCATTCAACACAGGAAAGACTCATCCAGAAATGGATGAGTCTTTTTCTGTGTTGAAGGGGGCAAGGTCTACGCTAACGCTTCGGTCGGTGCTAAGCGGAGGGTAATTCGTAGTATTAGCAAAATAAAGCGTGTTATTACGGCTAGATGAAGGTGTTTTTATATATGGCAGTGTGATAGCATAGATTCATAAATGTTGAATGGGAACATGTTTGATTAGGAGATTTGTAATATGGCTGAAATGATTATTTATTTGGTAATTTCCTTTTTTGTGTCACTTATTTTTGTGGTTATTGGTGTGAAACAGTATACATCAAAAACGCCGGTGACCATAAACACAGGATTGACACCACCTCGTGAAGATGAATTGACCAGCGTTTCCGAGTGGAATCACAGACATGGCAGGGATTTTATATTGCTTGGTTGCGGTATATTCATAACATTAGTAGCATTTGTTTACTTTCTGGAAAGATATGATAATGTCAACCTGCAATTAGTCCTGTTTCTGGCAGTTGTGTTTGGCGAAATAGCATTGGTGGTAATAGATCATAATGTGATGATGAACACAATGATAAAAAAGTGAAATGCGAATAAAACAAAAGCAAAAAAAAGATTGAACAATAAGAAAAGTATGATATACTCATACATGTTGTGAAAAAATAACCAAAGAAAAGGGGAAAAATATGAGTTACAATTATAATGATATGTCAAACAAGTCGTCTCAGAATGACGCAAACGGGCCTTTGTTTGAGGCGGGTGGATTTGAATCTTTTGGTGATGGACCGGGAATGATGCCACCGGTACAGATGAGTTCAGCTTATGTAAAACCGGAGAGTACCGGTAAAAAAGTATTAGGGACAATAGTAGGAATTATTGCAGTCGTTCTCGTATTGTTAGGTGCCGCATATATTTATATGAGACCATATCTGGCATTAAATACTCTGTCAAAGAAGTCAATGAATGATACCTATACAATGACCGCCAACATGAATCTGAGCGGAGCCGATTTGGGAAGCTTTGACGGAATGACTATTAAAGGTGTTAAGGGAAAACAGGTATTGTTTATGGATATCAGTTCTTCTGCCGGAGGCCTTATGGCTATTTACAGTGATGTTCAAAATCCGACTGATATGGTCATTGACATCAAGCCTTTATTTGAAACACTGGGAAAAAGCCTGGGATCTTATGGGATTTCTTATGATAAAATAGCAAAATCTGATGCGCCGTTAGCATTCTCGGCAGAGCAGATAGTAGAGATCATGGGATCTAATATCGTGGATGTTGATCAGCTTCAGGGCTACAATCAGGATTTGGAAACAGCTGCTAATTTCAAGGACTTGATGAAATACTTCAAATATAAGAGTAATGTAGAAAGTAAGTATAAAGTATTAGGAGATAATGCTTACTATTTTAAGGTGGACTTGGCCAGCATTGATGAGAATTATAAAAATGCCAACGTGGATGCATATATGGCTGTTGACAGAAATCAATTTGCTGCTGTTGTAGGTGTAGAAAATATAGTAACAACTATGGTCTATAATTATTCCTTTGGTCCGGTTGAGGAGCCGGTTATGCCGGATGTAAGTAATAATGACAAGGTTTTAGAGTATTTAAAAGCGATGTTTAGATAATGAAAGAAAGACTAAAAGACTCATTCAGTAATGGATGAGTCTTTTTTGGTGCAACTATATATATTGTACAAAAAAATATGTGGTACAAAATATTCCGGAAATAGAATGTTTATGATTTTGTAACAATTATGTAAACTGTTTGTTGAAATGTTATATAAATTTCCCCGTATAAATTGTAGAATTTGTCGGTATTATATAAAAACAAGGTGTGGTAGAATATGTTGGTACAAGTATGTTTATGCATTTTTGTTCACAGTTGCCGGAAAAACGGTGAACAGTGTAGAGGGATACTTGATAGCAAAAAATAAATGGGAGGAAAAAACATGGAAACAAAGACAAACAAAAACTTTGTTCGTCAGGTAAAGAAATCTTTATCTTTAATCTTAAGTGCAGCTATGGTTGTAACAGGATTAAATTTAGGCGCTTTACCTACAGTTTCAGTAAATGCAGCTGAAACTAAAGATGTTACTTACGATTTTAGCAGTATGAAAGTCGTAGATGGATATCAGTCTACTGCAGATATTGCAGATGGTGAATTAAGCATTCATTTTGATCAGCAGTATGCAGAAAGAATGATTTCAATTCCGGAAGAAGTAGATCCGGCAACCATTAAGGCAATCACAGTTAATGTGAAAGAAGGTAACCCAGGAGATTTAGCAGTTAAAGTTCGTACTGCTGAAAAAGAAGTTGGAGTATCTTATGGTAATCCAACAATTGGCGATTTAGAAGGAAAGACATTTGACCGAATCGGTTTAATGTCATTACCAAAGGATTCTGCAACAGATTTCGTATTTGAAAGCGTTACTTTTACAATTGGTAAAAAAGTAGTAGCAGATGTTCCTGCAGGTAAAGTAACAATCGCTGCAAAGGATTTAGAGTTATTAGGACTCTATAGTGAAGATAATGTATCAGTTGATACAACAGAGACTGGTATCGTGGTAAATATTTCTGCACAGTATGATGAAGCTAGATTTGTTATTCCGGAAGAAATCGCTCATCGTGTAGAAGGCGTTACAGTAAATGGTGATGATAACTATGGTTCAATGTCAGTTAAGATGCTTTTTGCAGATGACAAAGCAAATACTGATAAAGAACAGTTCGAAGTAGCATACGGTAGCAATAGCGTAGCTAAGAAGAACCCTGGACTTACACCAATCAAATACTTCGGTGTTATGAGTTTAACAGGTGAAGCTGTATCATTCCCAATTGAATCAGTTACTCTTACATTAAATGACGGTGTAGCTGCTCCTGCAGTATCTACTCGTGTTATCGATGAAAAAGTTAACATGATCAAAGGATTCAATGGTGCATGTGAATCAAAAGATTGGTGGAATGATGCTGACTGGTGTGGAAATCACATTGTAGCTGTTCCTTATGGCGCTGATGAAGAAAAGGCTTCAAAAGATGCAGGTACTTCTTATGTATCAGTTAACAGTATTGAAGCTTGGGGCTCTGTTAAAGCAGAAGCAAACTTAAAAGGATCAAATATTTATGAAGCATTTGCTCCTGGTGCATATGAATATACATTCTATGCAAAGACTGTTAGTGATAACGATGTAGATGTTACAATGAAGGTTATTTCTACAAAAACAGTAGATGGTCAGGATACATATCCAGAAATCAAAACTGAATTAGATGGTGCTTTTAAAGTTTCATCTGATAAGTGGACAAAGGTTTCAGGTACATTTGCAATTTCAGAAGAAGATTATAATTCATTTAGAGAATTAGGATTCTGTATTACTTCACCAAAAGATTTCTATTTAGATGATGTTAAAGTAACATCAGTAGTAGAAAGAGATATTCCTTCTTTATACAAAGTAGTGAAAGAAAACTCTCCTACTATTGAACGTATGGGTGTTGCACTTCCAATCAGTGCTTTCAGCAACCCAGCAACTCTTGAACTTGCATTCAAGCATTTCAATAGTGTTTCATGCGAAAATGAAATGAAACCGGAATCACTCCTTGGCGGAAGCGCAACACTTGGAGAAGACGGATGGCCAGTACTTACATATACAAATGCAGATACAATGTGTGATGCAATCACAGCTTACAATGCTAAGAATGGTACAGACATTAAGATGCGTGGACATGTATTCGTATGGCATAGCCAGTTCCCAGGTTGGTTCTTCAAAGAAGGATTTAGCTCAAACGGAGCATATGTTGACACAGATACAATGAATACTCGTTTGGAATGGTACATCAAGACAGTTGCAACTCACTTTGATACAAAATATCCTGGATTAATCTATGCATGGGACGTTGTAAACGAAGCAGCTAATGATGCAGGTGGTACAAGACAGAACGGTGACTGGTTCAATGTATATGGTAAAGAAAACAAACAGAGTATCGAATATATCTTAAAGGCATTCGAATATGCTGATAAGTATGTAGCAGAAGATACAATTCTTTTCTACAACGATTACAATGATTGTACACCTTCAAAACGTGATACAATTTGTGGTTTCCTTGATGAAATCAAGAAGGTAGTTAAACCGGGACGTAAGATTGGTGCCGGTATGCAGGGTCACCATGATATGGCAACACCTTCAGCAGAAATGGTTCAGGCAGCTGTTGATATGTACTCAGAACATGCAGATGTTGTACATGTAACAGAGCTTGATGTTAAATCTACAATGGGATTTGACGGAACAGATTTAGAAGCTGAGTTCGTTGCAAACGGACACAGATACAAAGAATTATATGATATCTTCGCTTCATCTCCAAAGATGCAGTGTATCACAATCTGGGGTAGCCACGACTCAGTTTCATGGCTTAAGACTTCAAACTCTGTAGGTGGATCTGCAGACGGAAAGACTCCTCAGTATCCATTATTATTTGATGATAACTACAAAGCAAAACCTGCTTATTGGGCATTTGTTGATGCTTCTACATTACCACCAAGCGTAAAACAGATTACAGCTCTTGAAACAGATGAGTTCGCTAGTGCTCAGACAGTTTCATTCAAAGCCGGCGATGCTAAAGTTACTCTTGCACCAATTTGGGGCAAAGATGGTGTTAAACTTGAAGTTACTGTATTAGACAGCAATATTACTGCTGAAGATGAAGTAACTGTATATGTTTCAGATGAAAAGAAAGCTACTACAAAGAAAGCAACAGATGCTGAAAGCATTGAAGGCGGATATAAGGTAGCAGTTGATCTTACAAGCAGTGCATCTGCATTTGAAACAGTATTATTCGACGTTGTAGTTACAAACGGTGCAGAAAAGACAGCATTTAATGATTATACATTAAGCCAGGCTACATCTGCTAAATACTACGCAAAGATTAACACAAAACCATATATGACAATTGCTAAGGGTACAGCTAGTGTTGACGCTGATCCTGCAGATTGGAAAGATATCCCAGCAACAGAACTTACTATTAAGCCAGCTACTATTGAAGCTTCAGCAACAGCTAAGGTTTGTTGGGATGAAGATGCACTTTATGTATTATATGAAGTTAAGGATCCTACATTAGACAAGAGCTCAGTTCAGGTACATGAACAGGATTCAACAGAAACATTTATCGATGAGTTAAATGAAAAAGCAGGCGGATTCGATGATAACGATAAGCAGTATCGTGTTAACTTCGAAAATGAAGCAAGCTTTAATGGTACAACATGTACAGCAGATAATCTTGTATCTGCTACAAAGAAAACAGCCGATGGATATATTGTAGAAGCAGCATTCAAATGGACTTCATTAAAGGCTGCTGCAGGTAAAGAAATCGGTCTTGATTTACAGATCAACGATGGTAAGGGCGGTACTAGAATTGGTACAGCTAACTGGTTTGATGCAAGTGGTAACGGATGGCAGAATCCTGGTGTTTACGGAACAGCTAAATTAGTTGATTCAGAAGTAACTGAAGATATGAAAGCAGCTGCAAAAGCAGTAGATGATCAGGTTGCAGCAATTGGTGATGTAACATTAGCAGCAGCTTCTGTAAAGAAGGTTGAAGATGCAAGAGCAGCATACAGCCAGTTATCAGTAATCGCTAAAACAGCAGTTAAGGCTGAATCAGTAGATACATTAGCAAAGGCTGAAAAGAAAGTTGAAGACTTAAAGGCAGCTGATGAAGTATCTAAGCTTATCGCAGCTATCGGAACAGTTACTAAGGATAGCAAAGCAGCAATTGATAAAGCTAAAGCAGCTTTAGCTAAATTAACAGCTGATCAGAAAGCATTAGTACCTGCAGCTGATACAAACAAATTAGCAGCAGCTGAAAAGGCATATGCAGATGTTACTAAGCCAGCACCTTCAACAAAGCCATCAGTAGCACCTTCAACAACCCCAGCAACTCCAGTTGTTAAGGTTGGTGACAAGGAAGTAGTTAGTGGAGTAACATATGTTGTTACATCTGCTACAGAAGCTGAATATGTTGCAGTAGCTGATAAGGGAACAGTTACAATTCCTGATACAGTTACAATTAAGGGCAAAAAGTTCAACGTTACATCAATCGCTAAGAATGCATTCAAGAACAAGAAGAAATTGAAAAAAGTTACAATCGGAAAGAATATCAAGAAGATTGGTTCAAAGGCATTCTACGGATGTAAGAATCTGAAGAAGATTGTTGTTAAGACAACAAAGCTTACAAAGAAGAAAGTTGGATCTAAGGCATTTGCCAAGATCAACGCAAAAGCTAAATTCAAAGTACCTGCTAAGAAAGTGAAAGCTTACAAAGCAATCGTTAAAGCAAAAGGTGCTAAGACAGCAAAGGTTACTAAATAATCAGTTTTTTTTAGAAATGATAATTTAGCATGGACACCGGAGAGAGAAATCTCTCCGGTGTTTTTTTATTTACCGCGGCCTTGTCGGCAATTCTTTCCTTATTATGAACGACCTATATATAGCAAGTTTTGTAGAAGGGTAAAATGCTTAAAAAGCAACATTTGTATGTTGTTAAAAATAGTGTAAAAATCAGGGAATAAATACCAAAATCTATCCCCACTTTATCTAGAATTTGTCCGTATTTTTCCTTGAATTTTGATGATAAAATAACATGACTTGAATGGGGGCCGGATAAAAGAGAAATGGCTTTTATTCAGAAAGGATTCAAGAAAAATATTGGGAGGAAAAAACATGGAAACAAAGAACAACAAAAACTTTGTTCGTCAGATGAAGAAAGCGCTGACATTAACCTTGAGTGCAACGATGGTTGTAACAGGTTTAAATTTTGGCGCGTTTCCAAGTGTGACAGCAGAGGCAGCTTCAAAAGTGATTGTAAACGAAGATTTTGAAGCGAATGCAGGCTCAGGATTTATCATGGGTGATGCTACAAAAACAGTAGTTGAAGATGCTCATGGTGGTGAAAAGGCCATTATGATTTCAGACAGAACTCAAGGATGGAATTGCTATGCAATTGATCTTCAAGAGTATGCTGGAAAGACAATTGATCTTTCTGTATGGATGAAGTCGGATGATGATACAGAGGGAGCAAATTTTAAGGCAACTGTTAATTCCGGTGCTACTGATGCAACACAGGCATATGATACCGTGGATATGAAAGAAGTAACTCCGGGAGAATGGGTTGAGCTTTCTGGTCAGATTGAATTGAAAGAGGATGTTCAGAAGGTTTATTTTGAGATTTGCGTACCATCTAATAATTATGCAGGACTTACATCAGATTATTTATTGGATGATTTGACTATTTCAATTGATGGGACTGAAGTTGAGGCAGGAGCACCATCTTTTGCAGAAGATTTTGATTCTTATGAATCAGCAGATGAAAAGAAGGGAGCTTCATTTGGAAGCCCTAAATTCTCATTGGTAACAGTTTCAGAAAATAATCAGGCATTAGCAGTTACAGACAGAACAGACGGATATTTTGCTTATGCAGTAAATGCCAGTGCATTTGCAGGTAACACCATTTCATTATCCGCAGATGTAGCATGTTATGAAGCAGCAGATGATGCTGAAAATGATTTTAGTGCAACTATTAAGACAACTAAAGCTGGTGAGGATGATAATTACCAGAACGTAGCAGGTGTAAAACTTACAGGTAGTGCTTTTGGAAAATTGGAAGGCGAATACGAAGTACCTGCAGATTGTGACAGCTATGATATTTACTTTGAGACAACAAAAGAAGTAAATTATTTAATTGATAATATTTCTATTACAATTAAAGGAGAATATGTAGCTCCATCCAAGCCTGAATATGTTGATTTCTCAAAATACCCTATCTTAAAGGACTTATACAAAGATACTTTTAAAATGGGTATGGCTTGTGAAGCAATCAGTCACTGGGAACAGCCAAATACATTAAGTGAAATTGGTAACCCAACAAAAGAAGCATTTATCGCACAGGAATTTAACAGTATTACATTTGGTAATGAGTTAAAGCCTGCTTACAATATGGATTGCAACCATGCGCCGGATGATGTCACAGTACCATTTGGAAAGAATGCAGCAGCAATTGAAATGCTCGACTGGGCTAAAGCTAACAATGTACCTGTTAGAGGACATACTCTGGTATGGCACTCACAGTGTAATGATCAGATTTTCTGTAAAGATTACAAGCCTGTATTTTTAAAGGATAAGGACGGAAAAGATACAGATGTATTGGACCCAGCTTGTTATGTAGATGCTGAAACATTGGAAAAACGTATGGTCAGCTACATTGACGATACTATGAAGTTTGTCTATGAAAACGGATATGGTAATGTCATTTATGCATGGGACGTTGTAAACGAAGCAGTAGAACCTGGTACAAATGCTGATAACATGAGAAACAGCTACTGGTATCAGATTATGGGTAAAGATTTCATCGCAAAGGCATTTAAGGCAGCCAGAGAAACTTCTGTAAAATATGCCCAGGAAAATGCAGCTAAGTATAGCGTAAATCCGGATAATGCAGATGAACTTGCAACTATTTTACCAAAGCTTTTCTACAATGATTACAATGAATTCCAGGCAAATAAGAGAGATGCAATCATTGCAGTAACAAAACCAATCAAGGAAGCCGGAAATATCGATGGTATTGGTATGCAGGCTCACTTATCAGATACTTCAAATCTTGATGATTTCATTACTGCATTAAATATGTACAGTGAAGCTATCGGTGAAGTACATATCACAGAATTAGATGTTACTCAGACTTCTTCAGGTGTGAATGCTGAATATTATCAGGGTATGTTCTATTACAATTTATTCAAAGCATTAATTGATGCAAAGAAGAATGGTGCAAACCTTACATGTGTTACTATCTGGGGTCTTACAGATGATAACTCTTGGAAGAAAGAATCTTCACCACTGGTATTAAATGGTGATTTATCAAAGAAACTCGCATTTGACGGAATCGTAAATGCAATGACAGGTGATGAAATGCCTGAACCTGCATATGAAGCGCCTGACTTCAAGGATGGTATCTTTGATTTAGACGGAGCAGACATGACAGCTGCAGATTACGGCTTTGCCGGACGTGGCGATGCAAAGGTTGAAATTCAGAGTGAAGATACCTATACAGGTATTGGAGCATTAAAGGTTAGCGGAAGAACAGCTAACTGGCATGGTGTTACATTTGATGTATCGCGTTTTGTTGGTCAGACTATCAGCATCAGCGGATGGGTTAAGACAACAGATAGTACTGTAAAATTATCAGCAGATATTGATGGCTCATGGCCAAACATCGCAACTATCAATCCTGAAAGCGGAAAGTGGACTCAGCTTATCGGAACCTACAGCATTCCTTCTGATCTCACAGCACTCAAGCTTTATTTTGAAACAAATGATACTGCAGATATCTATGTTGATAATGTAGAAGTGAAATTGGTAGGATTGGACGAAGGCTTTGAAGGAAAAGAAAATATTGCTTCTCCAAGAGGCGTTGGTCATATGCCGGTTCTTTCTGTAGAAAAAGAAGGAACAAACAATGTATTAAAGGTAACTCGTCAGGAAAAAGATGCTACTGTTAAATTTGACATCAGTAAATATATCGGTAGAGCTATCGAAGTAACCGCAAAGGTGAAAACTGATGATGAATTCATCATGGTGGGTCTTGACGGTGATACACCAAAAGAAGCAGCTAAGGTAGCTTCTTCAAGTGACGGATATACAGATGTGAAGGCTGTATTTACAATTCCTTCAAACTTAACATCAGCAAATATGTACATGGAAACCAGCGGAAAAGCAGATATGCTGATTGATGATGTAAAGGTACGTATTGCAGATATTTCAGAAGATTTGGAAAATGGCCAGATCTTTACAACCAGATGGGGCGGAGCCGGTACTTTGGAACTCGTGGAAGAAGAAAACGGCAACCATGTAGCAAAACTGACAGATAAGGATCAGACATATTTAGGTATCGTATATGATATGACACCATATATCGGAATGCAGGTAGAAATTTCATTTGATGTAAAAACAGATGATACGATTGTTAAGTTAAGTGGTGATATCGATGGATTATGGCCAAATTATTTAACAGCTGCTACAGATCCGGGAAAATATAAAACTGTTTCCTGTGTAGCAAATATGCCAAGTGATTTAACCGCACTTAAGGTGTATATTGAAACAAACGGATTATCAGATATTTATATTGATAATTTCAAGGTTAAGAGAGTGGCAGCCGGTAAGCAGTTCAAGGTTGTACTCGATCCGAATGGTAAGGATATAACAATTGGTACTCAGGTAGTAGTAGATGGTAAGCTTGCTGTAGATCCTGGTACAATTGAAACAGAGGATGCTGTTATTACAGGCTGGTATAAAGATGCTGCTTGTACTCAGAAGTGGACATTTACAGAAGATGTTGTGACAGAAGATATTACTTTATATGCAGCATGGGGATCAAAGGATGGAGAAGATGAGCCATCAGCTAGTCCTGCTCCAAGCAATGACCCATCAGCTAAACCAAGTACATCTCCTTCAGTTAAGCCAAGTACATCACCTTCAACAAAGCCATCAGTAGCACCTTCAACTACACCAGTAGCTCCAGCTGTTAAGGTTGGTGACAAGGAAGTAGTTAGTGGAGTAACCTATGTTGTTACATCTGCTACAGAAGCTGAATATGCAGCAGTAGCTGATAAGGGAACAGTTACAATTCCTGATACAGTTACAATTAAGGGCAAAAAGTTCAAAGTTACATCAATCGCTAAGAATGCATTTAAGAACAAGAAGAAACTGAAAAAAGTTACAATCGGAAAGAATATCAAGAAGATTGGTTCAAAGGCATTCTACGGATGTAAGAATCTGAAGAAGATTGTTGTTAAGACAACAAAGCTTACAAAGAAGAAAGTTGGATCTAAGGCATTTGCTAAGATCAACGCAAAAGCTAAATTCAAAGTACCTGCTAAGAAAGTGAAAGCTTACAAAGCAATCGTAAAAGCAAAAGGTGCTAAGACCGCAAAGGTAACTAAATAATTTGTTCGTTTAGAAATGACCATTTAGTATAGGCCCCGGAGAGAGAAATCTCTCCGGGGCATTTTTCATATTTATAAGGCAAAATAGTGTTTCAAACATATAAAATTCATGTTTTTCTAAATTTGCACGAGAATCTGACCGATAGAATATTGGGAAAATACAAATAATAAGAAATTCTTTAGTATTATGTATGCGAATGGTATGTTATAATGAACACAATTATGGGGAATTGGGCATGCAAAGGAGTGC
>JAZUKG010000074.1:0-6038 GCA_045643145.1 Lachnospiraceae bacterium
ACCGGTGGTAGAGCACTGAAATTCTATTCTTCGGTTCGTCTCGATGTTCGTCGTATTGAACAGCTGAAACAGAGCGGAGAAGTGATTGGTAACAGAACCAGAGTAAAGATCGTAAAGAACAAAATCGCTCCTCCATTCAAAGAAGCAGAATTTGATATCATGTTTGGAGAAGGTATCTCAAAAGAAGGAGATATTCTCGATTTGGCAGCCGATAATGGTATTGTGAATAAGAGCGGTGCCTGGTATGCATATGAAGGAAATAAGATTGGTCAGGGACGTGAAAACGCAAAACAGTTCCTCAGAGACAATACCGAGGTTCGTGATGAAATTGAAACCAAGGTTCGTGAACTCTTTGGTTTAGACGGTGCTGTTGCTTCTGAAGAAGAGTAATAAAAGAGGTAAGATATGCAAATTACCGATTTGACAGAATATAACAAATCAAAAAGTAAAGTATATTTAGATCATGAATTCGCCTTTGTTTTATACAAAGGCGAAATTCATAAATACGGTCTTTCTGTGGGCACAGAAGTTTCCAAAGAATTGTATGAAACGCTCCTGAATGAAGTGCTTACGAAAAGGGCAAAACTTCGTGCGATGAATTTACTGACCAAGAGACCGTATACCAGAGCGGGGCTGATACAAAAACTTCAGGAAGGGTTATATCCGGAATGCTGTGTAGATGCGGCGATTCAGTATGTGGAGTCTTTTGGTTATATCAATGACGAACAGTATGCTTTGGATTTTGCCAATTATCATATATCGTTTGAAAGCGCCAAAGTAATAAAACAAAAGCTTATGACAAAGGGTGTGCCAAAGGATGTAATTGAAAAAGTGCTTCGACAGATTTCTGAAGAGGCCGGTCCAAATGGGATGTCCTATGAAGAAGAGCAGATTATCAAATGGATAGAAAAGAAGTATAAGGGATGTATTCCGGCCGAGGAAAAGGAATACATTAAAATGCAACAATTTCTGCTCAGAAAAGGATATTCTTTTGAAATGATACGTCATGTCATCTTAAACAATTTTAATAAAAAATACTAGTCAATACTATCATAATTGCCTAGTTTTACTTGACATAATATCATTTTCCGTATAAAATTAAACCGTTGTAAATTTGAAATTAGGATGTCGTCTACATACATTCTATTTATATTTGTACAATGAAAATTATATAAGGAGGTGCTCCTGTACATGCCGAGCAGCATTTTGATTGCGATTATTTCCGTAGTCATTGCGCTTGCAATAGGAATTCCTACCACTGCTAAGATTGCTACTTCTAAATATCAGAAAGAAGTAGAAAGTAAAATCGGAAATGCAGATGAAAAAGCCAGAGAAATTATAGATGAGGCTTTAAAGACTGCAGAAGCAAAGAAGCGTGAAGGTTTACTTGAGGTAAAAGAAGAATCCATTCGTACAAAGAATGAATTGGACAAGGAAATCAAGGAACGCAGAGCTGAAGTTCAGAGATTTGAAAGAAGAATCCAGCAGAAGGAAGAGAACATCGACAAAAAGGCCGATGCAATCGAGAAAAAGGAAGCAAATATTATTGCAAGAGAAGAAGAGTTGGCAAAGCAGAAAGAAGAAATTGCCACTTTGAATGAAAAACGAGTACAGGAACTTGAACGAATCTCAGGATTGACCTCTGAACAAGCAAAAGAGTATTTGCTGAAAATTGTTGAAGATGAAGTAAAACATGAAACTGCTGTCATGATCAAAGAATTAGAGAGCAGAGCAAAAGAAGAAGCAGACAAGAAAGCGAAAGAATATGTAGTAACAGCCATTCACAAATGTGCTGCAGATCACGTATCAGAAACTACAGTTTCCGTTGTTCAGCTTCCTAGTGATGAAATGAAAGGTAGAATCATTGGTAGAGAGGGACGTAACATTCGTACTCTTGAAACCATGACAGGTGTTGACTTAATTATTGATGATACTCCTGAAGCAGTTATTCTATCAGGATTTGATCCTATCAGAAGAGAAGTAGCCAGAATCGCACTTGAAAAATTAATCGTTGATGGTCGTATTCATCCGGCCAGAATCGAAGAAATGGTGGAAAAGGCTCAAAAAGAAGTAGAAGTAATGATTAAAGAAGAAGGTGAAGCAGCTACACTTGAAGTTGGTGTACATGGAATTCATCCGGAATTAGTCAGACTTCTCGGTAAGATGAAATTTAGAACCAGTTATGGTCAGAATGCTTTGAAACATTCAATTGAAGTTGCTCATTTATCAGGACTTTTAGCAGCTGAAATGGGACTTGATATCAGAATGGCAAAGCGCGCAGGCTTATTACATGATATTGGTAAGGCTGTTGACAGAGAAAGAGAAGGCTCACATATCCAGTTAGGATCTGAGCTTTGTAGAAAGTATAAGGAATCTGCTATTGTTATTAACGCAGTAGAGTCTCATCATGGTGATGTAGAACCTACGTCTTTGATTGCTTGTATCGTACAGGCAGCTGATACAATTTCAGCAGCAAGACCGGGAGCACGTAGAGAGACATTAGAAACTTATACAAGTAGATTAAAACAATTAGAAGACATAACCAACAATTTCAAAGGTGTAGACAAATCTTTTGCTATTCAGGCAGGTAGAGAGGTTCGTGTAATGGTAGTTCCGGAACAGGTATCTGATACAGACATGATCATCATGGCAAGAGATATTTCAAAACAGATTGAACAGGAATTGGAATATCCGGGTCAGATTAAGGTAAACGTTATCAGAGAATCTCGTGTTACAGATTATGCGAAATAAACTAAAAAAACTTAGTAAAGTAACCATCGAAAGATGGTTACTTTTTTTGTAAAAATATGCTATAATTAACTAAATATTTTCTGTAAAAATGACGATACAAATGATGTAGTAAAAATCTCACTGTTTATTGACGGGAGAGCATGGATGCGTAGCTTGAATAATAGAGATAATTTATATAAACAGAAAATGAATAATAAAGGTTTTACCTTAGTTGAATTGATTGTAACTATGGTGGTTCTTTCCGTAGTTTTGGCACTTTCAACCTGGGGGATTTTGGCTTGGATGGACTGGTCAAATTTTAATAAAGAGAATGAGTATGCTCAAATTCTTTTTGTTGCCGGTCAGAACCAGCTTTCACAGGACGAGTCTGCCAATCAGCTCAAGGTAATTCAGGAACAATTAGAGCTTGCAGGACAACCGGCGGTAAATGCCGAGGGGCCTGCTTTTTTGCATGCTTTGGACATCACTCAGATCAAGGATGAAAACGGAAATCTGTATGTGCTTGATGATGTATTCCCAAACAGCAAAAACAAGGCAGAAGATAAGAAAAACAAGTATAGAAACAGTGTAGTTGGCCTCAGATGTAAAAAAGGTGACTTTGATTTATATACTCAGAATCCTGATTCAGTGGGATTGGAACAGCAAATCTTATTTTCAATTCTCAAGGATTATGTATATGACACATCTATATTGAATGCTGCGATTTCTTTTGAATTTTCACCTGCAGACGGACAAATGTTCTCTGTATGTTACAGTGACAGACAGGATGAATTCGTATATGCCGCCGGATTAACTTCGCCGGAAGCAGAAACAGATGGAAAGGCTGATATTTCAAATCGTGAAGAAGCCTTCAGACAGGAAAGAATGGTAGGCTTTTATGGTGTAAATTCACTATCAAAATCAACCAGACCAAAAGAAATCTTAAAGCCTGTTATTGCAGAACTTATGCTTCATAACGAAGAAACCTTAAATCTTACCTATCGTGTGGACAAGGTTCCGGCAGCTGCCCAGATACTTACTTATGACATCACTATTTGTGATAAGGCTACTGGAAACGATATTCTGGTTATTCAGCTGGATGGATCACAGCTTAAAAGTAAAGAAACCAATAATTTGATACAGTGTCCGGTAACCAAATGCGCAGATGGTACCAATCCTGAAGTGGAACTGGGAACTATGCCGATTTGCGCATGGATGGAAGCAGACAGAACGATTCGAGTGCTTCTTGACTGTGCTGATTTAAAGGCATCTTCATTTGAGTATGAAGACGGTATTTTGCTCGGAGCAACCGGAAGCAAGAATGCATTTGCAAAAACCATGAGCTTCCATCGTTTTGGGATCAATGTAGATGAGATTTTCTGCAAGGTGGAAGGTGCCGGCGGTACTTATCCAAAAACAGAACAAAAGAGAAGTAACAGTGAAGAGACTTTCTTTGAAAGTGTTGAAAATGTTGTGAATGGTTCGGACTATTCCAGAACCATTACCCTGGCTAATGCCAGACATTTATACAATGTTCGATTTGAAGAAGATATTGCTCCGGGAAACCTTTTAGATTCAAAGGGTTACACGAGCACAATGAATCCTATTAAAACTACATATCAGTTATCTGAAGATATTGATTTTAATGAGTTTATAGACAATGGAAATTATTTCAACAGTGAAACAGGAACCATTGTGTTATCAAGTATTGATACGAGTAAAACACCAAACCCAGAAAATGCATTTCCTGCATTCCTTACTCTGAATCCGGATAATGCGTTTGAGGGTAATGACAAGACAATTTCCGGCCTGACTATCTACAAACAGATTGATGTTTTACATCAGATATATCAGACAAGGAATGCACAGAACTTTGTCGGCAGTCAGGAACCTACCGGTTTATTCGCATTCAACTATGGAACAATCCAGGATTTATCCTTGGATGAGATCGTGGTTTATGGAGATGAAAAGGTTGGAGGATTTGTTGGATTAAATGCCGGAGATGTGGAAAACCTCTCTGTAAAAAATAGTGAAGATGCCAGCTTGATTTTAGGACATACAGATGTCGGCGGCGTTATTGGTGCTTTTGCAGATGGATATGTAAATACTGCGGTAACAGGTAATACAGTCACCCGTGAACTGAATAAGCTTAGCAACTATGCAACAGTAAACGGATATATGCGTGTGGGCGGTATTGCCGGTATGCTTCATACAAAGCGCGATACAGTTAAGGCAACTCTGTCACTTACAGAAGCAGAAAACTATGGACCGGTAGCAGCGATTACGAGTGCAGATTGTGCCAAGATAGGAAAGCGTTTTGAAACGATTTCCGCATCGGGCAAAAAGCCAAATCCGGACCAGCCGAGATTTATTGGCGGAATCGTAGGATATGCTTACAATGAAGATCAGGCAAATGATGATATCAAAATTGAAAACTGCATCAGCTTGATGACATATTCGGATGAAAAGCTTCAGAGTATTCTGACGAATGATGAATCAATTGAAAGACAGCTCGTAGGTTACTATGTGGGTGGTGTAGTCGGATGTAATTATGATGGTGAAATCATTGGCTGTAATACAGAACTTGAATCAGATGATACAGGATATGTATTTGGTGAGAAATATGTAGGAGGTATTGTTGGATACAACAAGGGCTCTTTGGACGGTGTGATCAATGCGGGAACAAGCAATGAAAAAATCAGCGTAAATAAAGCTCATGTAGCCGGTAAAGATTTTGTTGGCGGTATCAGCGGTTGTGTGGCTGATGTAACCGATGAAACTGTGAATGCATTTTTATTGGATACAGACAAACTGATAGAAGTGAAACGTGATAAGAATTTCAGCAATGAAGTGAAGAATTTTGAAAATCACGGAAATGTATTGGCTACGCAGTCATATGCAGGTGGTATTGTTGGATACAATACAGGATATGTTTATCATTGTGTCAATGAAATGGATTCAGAAAAGGCAAAGAATTCGAAACTGACTATGACAACCTGTGAATATGTAGGAGGTATTGCAGGATATAACAATGGTGTATTAGGAAATACACAAAGAGAATTAAATGCTGAGAATAAGTTTGTAGTAAAAGCGACCGATGTGCGCTTGGAAGAAGAAAAACTTCTCGCTACCACCAGTTATATGTACGGTGCAAAATATGTGGGTGGTATTGTCGGATACAACGATTATGATGCGATAGTAGAAGATTATATGCTGAGCGGTGGCGAAATCGTTTCGGCGGATGATAGTTATTTTGTAGGCGGGTTTGCCGGATTAAATGCTTCTATCAATCTGCTTCAGCAGGAAAA
>JAZUKG010000075.1:0-11744 GCA_045643145.1 Lachnospiraceae bacterium
GCAATAATTCCCTGTTTTACATCATCTACATTTGGAAGTGCCAAATGTTCTGCCGGTGTTACATAGCAAAGGAATGCGGCTCCGCTCATAGCAGCTACTGCTCCTCCGATTGCTGAAGTAATATGATCATAACCCGGTGCAATATCTGTTACCAAAGGTCCTAATACATAGAAAGGCGCTCCCATACAAATAGTCTGCTGAATCTGCATATTGGCTGCTACCTGATTCAGCGGCACATGTCCGGGACCCTCTACCATGACCTGTACATTTTTAGCCCAGGCACGTTTTGTGAGTTCTCCCAAACGAACCAATTCTTCAATCTGGCAAACATCTGTAGCATCCGCCAGACATCCAGGTCTGCAGGCATCACCCAATGAAATGGTAACATCATGCTCTGCACAAATATCCAAAATCTCATCATAATATTCATAAAACGGATTTTCCTCACCTGTCATACTCATCCAGGCAAATACCAGACTTCCGCCTCGGCTGACAATGTTCATTTTACGTTTATGATTTTTAATCTGATCAATCGTTTTACGTGTAATACCACAGTGAAGTGTCACAAAATCCACTCCATCTTCTGCATGAAGACGTACTACATCAATAAAATCCTGGGCAGTCAAAGTAGCCAGGTCTCTCTGATAATGAATGACACTGTCATATACAGGAACAGTTCCGATCATGGCAGGACATTCGCTGGTCAATTTACGACGGAATGGCTGTGTATTTCCGTGACTGGATAAATCCATGATAGCTTCTGCACCGAGTTCAACCGCACTCATTACCTTTTGCATTTCAATGTCATAGTCCTTGCAGTCTCTCGAAACACCGAGATTGACATTAATCTTGGTACGAAGCATGCTTCCTACACCTTCCGGATCCAGGCAAGTATGATGTTTGTTCGCACAAATAGCAACCTTTCCTTCACCCACCAGCTTCATCAACTGTTCTACCGGCATATTTTCCTTTTTTGCTACAATTTCCATTTCTTTTGTGACGATACCTTTTCTGGCAGCATCCATCTGTGTTGTGTATTGTGTCATATGTACTCCTTCTGAGCTATATTCTTAGCTCTTATAAATTTCAATTATTTATAAAAGATGAATTTAGAATATGCAAATTCATCAATCACATGATTCCAAAATAAACGCATGATTCATCGGCCCGCTTCCTTTTCCTAAATCAAGCTGATAAGAAAGCGCTCCGGAAATATATTCCTTGGCACATCTCACTGCTTCCTTGACCGTCAATCCCTTGGCGAGTCCTGCTGCTATCGCAGAAGACAGGGTACAACCGGTTCCGTGAGTATTCGGATTATCAATTCTCTTTCCTGCAAACCAGGTCATTTCTCCGTCTGCATACAAAAGATCATTGGCATCGCTGACGCTGTGCCCTCCCTTTAATAAAACATTACAATGATAGCGCTCACTGATTTTTTGAGCTGCTTTTTCCATTTCCTCAGGATTTGAGATAACATCTCCTGTCAAAATCTGTGCTTCCGGAATATTTGGTGTAATCAGATTCGCCATCGGAATCAGCTGCTCAGTCAGTGTAAGCACTGCTTCTTCCTCCATCAGTCTGGCACCGCTGGTAGCCACCATAACAGGATCAACCACGATATTGTTTGCTTCATATTTTTTCAAAGAATGAACAATCGCTAAAATCAGTTTCGAAGAAGAAACCATTCCGATTTTGACTGCATCCGGTCTGATATCTTCAAAAATCATTTCTATCTGTTTTTCTAAAAACTCAGGTGTTACCTCCATAATGGCAGAAACACCTGTCGTATTTTGCGCAGTAAGGGCTGTAATGGCTGACATCGCATAAACACCATTCATAGTCATAGTCTTGATATCTGCCTGAATTCCTGCACCTCCGCAAGAATCACTTCCCGCAATTGTTAATGCTGTATTCATGGTCTGTTCCTTTCCGGTAAATCGCATTATTATAAATAAAATGTCTATAAGTCAAAATACACAACAGAAATTTAATAAAAGTCCAAAGTAGCATCTGCTAACTTTTGAATTTCAGGCCAAAGCTCATCTCCCACCTTTTCATAGACTCCTATCAAATAAAATCCTGCATCTTTTGCTGTCTTGGCAGCATAGTATGCATCCTCATATACTGCAATCTCCTCCGGTTCTTTACCAAAGCGTTTTGCAGCTTCTAAATAAATATCAGGATTTTTCTTACTTACCTTTAGGGTTTCACAGGATAAAATAAAATCAAAGTAAGAATACACTCCTAATCTTTCCATACAAGTTTTTACGAGCGGCTCTGCTGTTGCAGATGCAATACACATATGAACGCCCTGCTCTTTCAGCCTATCCAAATACTCCTTCACTTTACTCTTTAAAGGGATATCATTTTCATAATGACGATTCATTCTCTCCAGTAAATCTGCTACGATTTCCTCCGGCTGCATTTCCAAATGGAAATATTCCCGAAAAAGTCTGGCCGCATCACTCATCGTCAGGGCTTCTATTTTTTTGTATAAAGCGGTCTGATCTGAAGTAATCCCGTTATCCGTTAAAAATTCTCTTCCGAGATTTTGCCAATAACCCATAGAATCAATCAGAGTCCCGTCCATATCAAAGATTGCATATTTTTTATTCATTGCCGCATACCATTTTATCAGATAATTCTTTTAATTCCTTTGTTGCTTTTGCAATATCCTTTGCTGCAAAGATTGCGGATACAACTGCAATTCCGTCAACACCACTGCCGCTTAATTTCAACACATTTTCACGATTGATTCCGCCAATGGCAACGGCAGGAATCGAAATACTCTCGCAGATTTTTTTGAGAGTATCATGTGACATGACATCTACATCCAGCTTGGTCGAGGTCGTAAATACCGAACCCAGTCCTAAATAATCTGCTCCGTTTTTCTCAGCTTCCATAGCTTCCTCAACAGTATGTGCAGATACACCGATTATCATATCCTCTCCCACCTTGGCTCTGACATCCATTGCCTGCATATCATCCTGGCCTACATGAACGCCGTCAGCCTGACAGGCTATGGCAATATCCACATTATCGTTGATAATCAGCGGTACATTATATTTATGACAGAGTTCTTTTATTTCCATGGCTTCCTTTAAAAAGTTCTCACCATCTAAATCCTTTTCCCTGATCTGTAAACAGGTAATCCCGTTTTGACAGGCTATTTCTGCCTGCTCATAAAGACTCATCTCTCCTGTCCAGGCTCTGTCTGTTACCGCATATAATCGCATCATCTGCTTATCGCATTTCATATTTCGCACCGCTTTCTAATTGCTCCTGTGTTAAGTTGCAAATCGCATCAATAATATAATTTCGGTAGCTTGAATTACCGTCTAAATCTGTCATACGCTGCCATGCTATTTCACCGCAAAGTCCCATAGCACAAACTGCAGCTGCTGTTGCCAATAGCTTTTCATTTGGATTAGCACAGATATAAGCAGTAGTCATTGCCGAAAGCTGACAGCCGGTACCTGTAATCCTGCTCATAAAAGCATGGCCGTTTCGAATAATATACGCAGTATTTGCATCCGCTACAATATCAATTGCGCCGGTAATCGCAATCACTGCATTGGTTTTTTTAGAAAAATCCTTGGCAAAAGCTACGGCTTTATCCAGATTCTCATCGGTTACCGTATCATCCACATTGGCATCTACTCCCTGTGTAGAGCTGCTGCCAAGTGCCAGGGTTTTGATTTCTGATATATTTCCTCGAATTACATCAGGTTTCACCTTTTCTAAAATATCAAGTGCTGTCTGTGTACGAAGCTTGGAAGCACCGGCTCCCACCGGATCGAGTAACACCGGATGTCCCAGTTCCCTGGCTTTTTTACCGGCTAAAAGCATCGCCGGAATGGTTCTCTTATTTAATGTACCGATATTGATGTTCAGACCGCTGCATATCGTAGTAATTTCTTCTGCCTCATCTGCATCATCCGCCATAATCGGAGATGCGCCGCAGGCAAGCACGATATTGGCACAGTCATTTACGGTTACATAGTTTGTAATATTATGAATGAGAGGCGCTTTTTCTCTCACATTTTTCAGCATTGTTTTCATGATTGTTTCTCTTTTCTGTTGTCACTAGTCGTTAATCTGTTCCTGCATACGAGACAATACTTTAGCCTTTTGCAGAGAATACAAAATAACACCGGCAATGATTACACCACCTACTGTTGAAATCAGGAATGGAATTACATATACATAAAACGCCAATTCGCCGGCAACCTTACCCATGAAAAGAATCGCAACCGGATATGCACAAAGGCCGCCAAGTAGCGCTGTACCAAATACTTCCGCAATTAATGTAAAACCAATTTTTTTAGTCTTTGCATAAACCAGTCCGCAAAGAAGTGCACCAATCATACTGCCCGGAAAAGCCAAAAGACTTCCGAGTCCAAACAGGTTTCGTATCAGACTGGCTCCAAAAGCTACACAAATACCATATCCCGGTCCTAATAAAACTGCACAAAGTACATTAATCAGATGCTGTACCGGTGCACACTTACTTCCGAAAACCGGAAAAGAAAACATACTTCCAACAACTGCAATCGCACAAAATACACCTGCAATTGCTAACTTTTTTATATTACTTTTTTTCATCTTTCAAATCTCCTTTTCATATATCCTTGATATATACTGTGGTTTCATTGTATCTTTTGATACACTCGAAACAATTAAGAAAAAGGGCAAACATAGCGCACCTCTTTCATACAGGGATAAACTATCCCCAAAGGTCGGTCGAAGCTTAATGGCTTCCTCTCACGCCGGAACACGGCTTCCCATCGCTGCTATGTCAGAATATAAGGCGCTCCCCTTACATCCTGCGTGGCCTTACCACGCCTGCCCAATCTCCTTTCATTCAGATTTGAAATAAAAAAGGCACCCGAAACGGGTGCCTAAAAGTTCAAGCATGCTTGCTTCCTACGACGGCATTATCCGTATCAGGTAAAGGGTCGAAGTTGATCACTTCCTCTCAGCCTGCCATTACAAGCTCCCCTGCATTTTCTTATCACATTATATACGCCTGGCTATACTTTTTCAAGCCTATTTCTGTTCTTTCAAAACCCTGACAAAGGATTTTCTGCCGTACTCATCTGTTTTTTGAATATATTCATATTCGCTTTGGGGCTCCTGTTTTTCATGCTCTATTTCCTCTATCACATGCTGAATCTTTTCTACGGAAACCGGATAGGTCAAATTATTCTGAATTTCCTGTGGCGAAAGCCCCAAATCATAAAGATGTCTCACTGCATTTTCATAGGCTCCGGCTCTTGCCATTTTAGAAAGAGCCTCCTTAAAATATTTATTTTCTTCCATGATCGTTATCCTAAATAAGCAATGGTTTTTTATTGCCGCAATTGGTACAAAATTGTCCTTTATTTATTGTATTACAATTACAGGTCCAGCTTCCGTCCTTTGGTTTAAAATACTGCGCTATATTTGATTTTGACGGATTCTCGGCAGACTTTTCAAAATATTTGGCGATCGGTGATTGTCCGGAACCTAAAACGCTCATATAATCCTCTGTATGTTCAATTCCTGCCGCATACATACGCATTTTATTTGCATCTGTCATATAAAGCTTTTCGGGAGCATAATTGGTATCTACATATACCTTATCATGCTGAAGCTTTTGAACAATTGCCATATCTGAGCCTATAAATCCCATTTTAGAAAATACCACAGAACAAATGGCAAATCCTCTTTGCAACATTTCTTCATTTAACTCTTCTGCCAGCATTTCTCCCAATACCGGACCTATATTTCCGTATTCTGACGGTCTGATTCCGTTTTCAAATACATCATGGATTCTGGCATATAGTTTGGTCATCAGCATCGTTTGCATCCATGTTTCGACATCATGAACATAAGCCATACCACTGATATCGGCAATCTGAGAATAGTATTTTGCCGGATCTACCAAGCGGAATGAAAAAGCGCCGCCTACATAAAAGGATGCATCCATATCCAGTCCGGTCACATCATCCAGGATACGTACCGGTATCGTCTGATCTGTAGAAAAACTGACACCCATAATCTCTTTTGTATTAAAATATAACACTCTTTGTACTACCGTCGGAATATCTCCTCCAAAGGCTGCCCTGTGCAAAGTTTCCTTTCCCAGATCCAGCATGGAAGCTCCGCTGAAAATACTTTTTGAAAGTTCACTGTGAAACTCGTATTCTCCGGGCTCAGTCATGGTTTCAATAATCTGCCCGTTTTCCACCACGATTGCAGCCTGTCCGTCTGCTAAACAAATGATAGAACCGTCTGTAATCACATCCCGATTCCTTTTTGTATTGCTACTGTTAGCAGATATCTTTGGATAGCCATGTCGCATCAATATATCATTATCTATCGCATCGCAAATATAAAATTCTCTCCACTGATCGGCCAATACACCTTTTGATGCAGAAGAAATAGCGCTAAAAATTCCCATATTATCAACCCCAACCTCTTTGGAATGTATAAGTACATACACTCGGATAACTCTGATCTTCTGTCTCCATATACTTCTGAACAATCAGATATTCTCCATCCGGTGCCATGGTAAAGTTCAGATACTGAAATCTGCCTTCATACTCTGCCGGATTCGGGTTGCAGGAAATAGAATACTCGCACGGAAAATCTGTATAGAGCGGCTGCTTTTCATATGTCATCTTCATGCCATAGTATTCTTCCGTATACCCGGCATTGTCCCGGTATCTGTAGGTCGCATAATCGTCTCCGATATACATCGTACACTCTACACCGCTTTCCAGCGCATACCAGACATCACCTTCTATTTCTGCAGATAATAAAACCCACTCACCCGTCATTTCCTGTCCGTTGTATTTTGACTGTTCAAAGGCCTGCCTTACTCTGTCAGCATTTGCCAGATCAATTCCTGCATACGGATCGTCATGTTCAGCCTGTCTGAAATAAACACAACCATCCATATATTCCAGCGCCAGTAATCCGGTCTCCTGATTTGGCGCATCCTTTGAATCTGCCATGTAAAAACGAGGAATATAGCTATTGGTGCGAAGCATACCCTCAAAAGGCTCCATATTTTCTATCACTATGTAGCCCTTATCTGTTGTCTTCCACTGACCCTGACCGGATGTTCTCTCATAGTTATCTGATACAACCGAACGAAACTCTGCACTGCCGTCATCTGCAAAGTATACATCCATAAAACGATAATAGTCTTCTGAATACTCCATAATATCCAGTTCCATATCCTCGTAATATGGAAAGGACTCAAAATAAACAGCTCGCCAATATGTATTGTTATAATCAGGAATCTCCGTCTGAACAGATTCTATATTTTCATTTACGTCTTCCTGCTGCTTCGCATTCTCTGCAGAAACATTTTCATCCCCGGTCTCTGAAGTATTCTGATTTTCTTCAGATGCTGCCGTGTCTTCTGCTTGAACAGATGTATTCTCTGTATTTGACTGTCCCTGACATCCTGCCATGCTTCCCATAAGCATTGCTGTCATGAAAAGTATACCCAGTTTTTTCATCCTATCTATCTTTCTCATAATTCTCCTTTAACCCGCAAACATAGTTCCGTCTAATGCTTCTTCTAATTCCACACCGCTAATCTTGGTCGGATAATCTATGCAGTTAAGTTCTGCTCTGACCATTTTTCCGTCTTTTAACTCAAAATCAGCATAGGTCTTATTATCAGTTCTCTTATACAAAAGCTTGGTTCCCTTTGGAAGGGCAATCTCGTCGCCTTCTCGGCCGTCTGCCTCAATCACTTTCATCGTAAGTTCTGTCTTTGTCGTAAATGTAAGCGCAGTATCATACTCAGTTTGATATATCAGCCAGTCTTTGGAAACATTAAAATCTTCTGAGATTTTATCCGGCAAACCATCCTCAGCAATCTTGCATTCTGTCACACCGCTGACAGTACTGATGGAATCCATCCAAAATTGCATACGGAACTGATTCGGGTCCACAAAAGCCTCTTTTACATCCATCGATTCATATATACTGACTTCTTTTTCTGCACTGCCTTCTGTATGGTCTTCATATTCACCGCCTAAATACACGCACTCTCCTATGCAGTAGCGATGTACTCTTTTTGCCGTTGCATCTGATACATCATAGCACTGGATAATCTGACCATATCCCATTCCCTGTGCGAAATGATAAACATAATTATTCCCGTCTTTATGAACGAGATACAACTCTCCCTCAAAGCTGTCTAAATAGTTAAAGGTATAGGTTTCATCATTGATATTGATATAAACATAAAGCTCATTATAAATATTTTCTGTATATTCTGAAGTAGCAGAAATCTTATCCACTTTTCCGTCCTGATCCAAATCTATACAGATATCATCGTATCCGCAGAACGGTTCAATATAATTATTTGGTATTTGCTGATATGTGTCATTGAAAATATCAGGATACTCATCAAAGCGAAGATGTACAATCTGCATTCCGCCTGCAAAGGAAGTCAGACAATATGGATTAAAATAAAAGGTTACTCCCTCATATCCTAATAGCCACTCATATTCACTTTCTCCCGATTTGCATGCTGCTAAATGCTCTTTTACAGTCTCTTCTTCCAAATCACATTCCTTGCCATATTCTTCCATCAGTCTGTCAAACAGGATTTCATTTAGTTTATCTACATCCTTTACGACATCTTCGCAGGCAAGTATATGACCGGTCTGCGAATCAAAGTTGTATCCGCTATAGGAATAATATGGATGAGCACCTCCATAATAACTGTAATAATCTGTAAAAACAGATAGCGCCACCGAGTCGCTGCGGACTACTTTGCGTTTGGAATGATCCTCAAATTCAGGAAGCGTATCCTCATCTGTATCCGGATCGAGCCCGGTAAAATCCTCAGCCATAATATCTCGCATATTATAAAAGGATTCCTGTGCCTGATTTTCTTTCTCTGCAGTATACTGCACCAAAGCCTTGGCCAGTCTCGGATATTCTTTTGCTTCCTCCTCTGACAAAGCAATGGTATTGTATTCACAGGTAGCACCATTTCTCCAGCTTCCCGGTCTGGAGCTATTCTTACGTTTGCTATATATCATCGGATGAAGAATCTTCACATCATTTTCTTCACCGTTATTCTCTTCTGCATTGGCTGACACTTCTTCCGTTTCTGCTACATCCTTATTCGAAGCATCCTCCGTATTGTTCTCTATATTTTCACTGACTTCCTGCTGTTGACTGTCCTCCGTCGCCTGGCTACTTTCTGTCGCCCCTGTAGGATTCTGACAGGCGCAAAGACTCACTGATAATGCAAATGCTGCAGTCATTCCGATTAACTTTTTGATTCTCCATTTAGAGACCATGTTTTTCTCCTCACAAATTCTATGTTTCTTTGCTAATTATGGTCACGACTAAAAATCGCCGTGACCATATCATCATTCATACTATTCTTTTATGCTTTTTGATTTGTATTTCCGTTGTTGATCGGTTTTCTGGATACAGTAGTACGCAGGAACTGATCGGTCTTGGTCGTAAGTACGAGTCCCTTATCATCAATATAATGACCGGCTGAACTGGTTGAAATAGAACGAAGCTGAGCTTTCATTCCTGAAACAATAAGCCATGCCACAAAAATAGGAACCAAAAAGCCTCCAACTACAAGTCCTGCTCCTGAAAGTGGATTTGCAAATACGAAATAAGATAAGAACATCATAATCGCGATAAACACTGCTGACCATGCTCCAAAATATGTCCAGTATTTTTTCTTATCCAGAGGCAAGTCACCAACCAGCTTGCCGCTCTGACCGTTCATGGCAAAGAGGAAATTCTGATCATTCCACTTGGTAGCTAACAGCCAAACAGGAAGCATTGCATAATGCACATCACCCTTTTTCACGATAAGCTGCTTTTCTGTGGTTTCTCTTCTGGTATATCCTTTTACGCTGGAAGTAATCGCATTTTCCAAACTTTCTTTACATCTTTCTTCCATTCTTTTTCCGCATTCCTGCGCTTCCACATCATATTTATCCGCCAAAAAGCCCGGCATATATGCGGTAGAGAATGGCTTTAATTCACTATAATCATATGGTTCAATGCTATCCATATGTCCGTCCGGCATACGAGTAGAGGCATCAACCGGCACTTTTTCAAAAGTAAGGTTACCACTTCTTCTGACATCAAAATGCTTGGTTGTAGTAATCTCTTCATTTCCCTGACGCTTTGTTTCTTCCTGAGTTGCATGGAAACGCATCTCTCCTTCTGCAGTTGCATCAAACATCCAGAATGGTACATAAATACCCTGAATATCATCAATATGATTGTTATCTACAAAAGACTTTGGCAATAACTTTTTACCCTGATAATGCTTTTTAAGAGCTGCAATAGCCTGTTCCTTGTCAGTTTTAAACGGAATCACAAATTCCGGCTTGAGAGCGTCTGCAAACTGTCCCGGAACTACAGTCTGATTTCCGCAGTACGGACAACAGGTAGCTGCTGTATTTTCATCACAGACCAAAGCTGCACCGCAGGAAGGACAAGAATAACTTTTCATCTTTGCCGCATCTGCTCCCCAGTCATCTGTCATACCATCCATATCCCAGTTGCTGGCTGACTGCTCTGCCATTGCCTTGGCTGCTCTTTCTTCCTTTTCTTTAAACATAGCCTCTACTTCGGCTACTTCATAAGTACCTCCACAGTAATCACATTCCAGTTTTCCTGATGTTCCTACGAAATGAAGTGGTCCCATACAAGCAGGACATTCATAATTCGTTACTTGACTTGCCATGACAAATCCTCCTCTTTTTTGATAAGTCTATTGTATCAATTTCCCTACAAAAAAGATATGGTACCGGGGATACTTTTTAACACATTTGCCAAAAAGGTAGCCTGGGTACCATATCTCTTTTTGTATTCTTAATCCCCTGTTTACTGCCCGGAATAATTCCGGGCAAAAATCTTAAATTAAATATTTATGATACTCTTACCATTCAATTTCTGCTTCCTTAACTGAAGCTGTTAAATGTAAGCAGTTATCTTCCCATGTATACCAGTTTCCGTCTGATGACTTGAATACATCAAGGTATCTTCCTGTATCAGCTCCTGCAAAGTATACAAATGCCATATGTGTTTCAGGTCTTTTTCCGTTGATAGTAGTTTTAGCAGGAATGTAGTATGGTCCTTCTTCTACTACGATAGTATATGGCTGTGATGGTGTATAGCTGTTTGAAGGTGTAGCTCCAACGAAATAGCAGTTTCTAACTTCCGGATGATCCAGGATCTGACCGTGAACAAGCTGCTTTCTCTGAGCGGATAACTTTAAGTTTGGTCCTTCTAAGTAATCTAACATATCACCAAGTTCACTGGATGTTGCCAGACGATTTGCAAACTTACCTGTGTGAATAGCCAGGATATTTGCTGCCATTGGCTTGAGCATACCTGCATCGTATTCAATTCCGTCAACAGTTACCATTTCGCTCTTAATATCAAACTGCTGAAGTTCACTTAATGTTGTAGGTAATTTCTTAAATGTGTAAGTTGCCTTTAATAATGCATTATCTTTTGAAGCACTCTTGCCGTCTGCAGAAATAGTATATCCCTGTTCTGCCAATTCTTCTTTTGAAGTTGTTTCAGTATTGATTGTGAAATCAACCATTTTATGTACTACTTCATATTTAACTGTATAATCAGCTTTTGTAAATCCTGTGCTTACACTAGGTGCATTACTTGGATTTGTTGAAGGTGTACCAGGATTACTTGATGGCTGTGTTCCAGGATTACTTGATGGC
>JAZUKG010000076.1:0-1961 GCA_045643145.1 Lachnospiraceae bacterium
TATGTTAACCTTTAAATCGTGGGTGTGGAAAACGAGATTACATTAGAAGAGGCTCTCAAAATGCTTGCTGCTGCAAAACTTCAGATTGAAGAACAGCAGCAGTCTTTACAGAAAAAAGACGATGAAATAGCTGAAAGAGACCTTAAAATCAATGCCCAGATTGCAGTAATAAATCAGAAAGATAAGCAGCTTGAAGCTGAAAAATCCGAAAAAGAACAGATAAAACTTGAATTAATTAAGGTTCAGGAAGAATTATCATCTCAATTAGCACATAGATTCTGTGCACATTCCGAAAAGTCAGATAACCAGCCAAGCCTTTTTGATTTTGAAGATGAAGAATTTACCCCATCTGAAGAAGAAATTGCAGAAACAGTAGCAGGTGAGGGGCCTTAAAAAGAAGTAAAGGTCAGAGAGTATATCCGGCGTAAATGCGGCCGCAAGCAGATTGACGATGCAACCCCGACAAGACAGGTCTACCACGACATACCTGAAGAAGAAAAGACATGTGCATGCGGCTGCAGGCTGAAAAAAGTAGGGGAAAACTCTACAAAGCGTCTACGAATTATCCCTGCCAAAATGTACGCCATTGAAGATATCTATCCAAAATATGCATGTCCAGCCTGTGAAGGAAGCGGAGATGAAGATAAACCTGTTTTCCGTCAGGCACCTGCAGTAAAATACTTAATTCCAAAATCAATTGCAACATCAGAACTTCTTGCATATACAATGACAAATAAGTTCTGCGAACACCTTCCTTTTTATCGACAGGAAAAAGCATTTGAACGCCGGTGCATTACAGTAACTAGAGCAGACATGTCTAACTGGCAGGAACAGATTTATAAGCGGCTTAAGCCAATGGATAAGCTAATTATGAATCATATTAAGTCCGGCAATACCATGAATATGGATGAGACTACCGTAAAAGTTCTGAAATATAAAAATCAGAGCGAAAATGATTCAAGAAAGAAATCATATATCTGGCTTGGAATCGGAGGTCCAAAGGACAACAAAGCTGTAATCTATAGATATTATGAAAGCCGGCATCATAAATACATAAAACCTTTCATAAACGGATTTAAAGGCTATCTGCAGACCGATGAATATCCCGGATACGAAACCGCCATAAATGAGCATGCACTTTTATATCCTGATGATAAAATTATTCATGTAGCATGTCTGGCTCATGTCCGCCGTAAGTTCTTTGATGCCTCATTAAACGGTAAAACTCCTGGAGCAAGTAAAGCTGTTAAATATATTCAGCAGATATACAGGCTGGAAGAAGAGTTAATTGCCATGAACCTTTCTCCAGAAGAGCTTGTCTCAAAGCGTAAAGAAATTATTAAGCCTGTATTCGATGAATTTCATGAATGGCTTTTGGAAATGAAACCTAAAGTTCCTCCGACACTTATGTTTGGTCGTGCCATAAATTATGCACTTTCTGCATGGAATCATCTTCTCAATTATCTGGATTGTCCTGAACTTTTTGTTGATAATTCCATTTCGGAACGATCCATAAAACCGTTTGTAATCGGTCGCAAGAACTGGCTTTTCTCAGGTTCTGAAACTGGCGCTGAAAGTTCCTGTTTTCTATTTACACTTATTGAAAATGCAAAACTTTATAAGCTGGATCCATATGAATACCTGCGTTGCGTTTTTAACCAGGCACCATTCTGTGAATCCGAAAAAGATTTTGAAAAATTACTCCCATGGAACATCAAAATAACTGAATTCAATGAAGAGGGAACCTGGAAAACAGACGCGTAGGAGGTTAAAAATTGACGCTTACTCATCGGCTCTTTTTGTTTGAGGTAGACAGAAGAACTATTATATACAGTTGAGTATATACTTTATAAAATATACTTGCTTTTATATATCTCTCGTTATATACTTATATTAGAAACTATTAAGGGGCCCATAATGACTGTTATCAGCCAAGATGGAAGATTTGAATGGGGTTCTGA
>JAZUKG010000077.1:0-2263 GCA_045643145.1 Lachnospiraceae bacterium
TGATATGACGGCAGCACATGACAGGCTGGATGAAAAATTCCAGAATATGCAGCGTGATATGACAGATACCTATGACAAGTTGGATGAGAAATTTCAAAATATGCAGCTGCGACTGAAAAAACACATTCGAGAGATTGAAGAAGACTTTGATTTTTCGGATATGTTGTCACAGGACAGATACTTATAATAGAATACTGGAAATCTATGGAAACCATCTATCAGTCGGAGGATCGATTGGATTCTTGATATGCAGTTAGAATTGTGATATAGATATAGATATGAGAACAAAGGAGTTCACGCATGCGTGGACTCCTTTTGCTTTTTTTGCCGCGGCCTTGTGGCGCGGCCCGTTTTTTTGCGGCCTTGTGTCCGGGGAGCTTGCAGGCAGTGCAATCAAAAGAATCATCAAAACCCTGCTAATAGGGTAGAGTCTGTATATAAAAGGAAGAAAACCATGGAAACAAATCATTTGAAGGAAGGCACAATTTTATACCAGCGATATGTGATACACCAGGTACTGGGAGTGGGCGGCTTTGGAATCATTTATTCAGCCTTTGACACCCTGATTAACAGTATGGTATCCGTCAAGGAATTCTATGTAGAGGACTGTATGAGCCGAAGCACAGAGGATGGCTGTCAGGTGATTTTTTCAACAGACGAAAAGGATGAAAACAGGCTAAAACAGTGTCATGCCATGTTTTTACATGAAATACAGGTAATGCAGCAAATCAAAAATGTGCCATATACACCGAGAATGAAAAATTCGTTTTCTGAAAACGGAACAGAATATATCGTGATGTCCCTGATTAAGGGCAAGTCACTGATGGATATTGTGCAAAAGAAGGGGAAACTGAAGCCGGGCGAATTGTTTCCTTTATTAGAGACTGTTGTTACAGCGATCAAAGAACTTCACAAGCTGGATATTATTCATAGGGATATCAGTCCCGGAAATATGCTGCTTCATGAGGACGGAGACTTATATTTGATCGATTTTGGAGGCGCCACCAGTATAAATGAGAATTCGCCGCTCTGGTATCCGCAGGTGGTGGAGCATATCGGCTTCCAGTCTCCGGAGTATCGCAGCATCCGTCAGCAGGGCTGTTGGACGGATGTCTATTCTCTGTGTGCAGTGATTATTTACCTGTTATCAGGAGAAGGCGTTCCGGATCCGGCAGATCGTACGATTTATGATGATTTATCACAGCGAATTTTGCATCTGTCACTATCGGGAAAACAGCAAAACGTGCTGAGAAAGGGATTACAAATCAATCCGTCACACAGATATGACAATGTAAAGCAGTTTTATGAGGAACTGTGCGCCGGTGAGAAAAGGGATTTTAGACCCAAGCAGGTTCATTACTGCGCCGGTACACAGATTGGTGACAGACAGGTAAATCAAGACAATCTGATGGTGGACGGTCTGTTTTATTATGAAGGCAGAGATTTTATAAAGCACGGAATCATTGAATGTGAAAAAGATGAGCTTCATATAGTCGCAGTCTGCGACGGAGTAGGCGGGTCACAGAGCGGAGAACTCGCTTCGAGAGCGGCAGTTCAGGCACTTGACCATTTTATTGATTATTTTAGAAACAGTGATCACCTTCCGGAAAGGCTGATTGAGGAACAGCTCGATCAGATGAACGAAAAAATCATCACATTGGGAGAAAAGATCGGGACTACAGCAACGACGGTCTCACTTCTCGTATGGAAAAAGAATCAGTATTACATTGCCAACATTGGAGACAGTCCCATCTTTTTAAAAAGAGGTTTTCGCCTGAGTGCGCTTCATACACCGCATACCAAAGCCAGAGCCCATGAACTCGAGGGAAAGCCGATTCAGTTAAAGGATAAGCATACCCTGATGAATTATTTAGGACGTCAGCAGGTTGCCGGCAGT
This sequence comes from Lachnospiraceae bacterium, assembly GCA_045643145.1. Classification (GTDB taxonomy): domain Bacteria; phylum Bacillota; class Clostridia; order Lachnospirales; family Lachnospiraceae; genus SVFI01. Next base: position 1,898 of record JAZUKG010000077.1, read on the forward strand.
CAGCTCGCCTCCTTTAGGCATGGCTATATCAAAAAGGGAGATACCTTCCTGCTTTGTTCAGACGGCATCACCAATATGATTGATATACACAGATTGAATCAAATTTTAGGGCACAACGAAAACAGGGCAATGGATAAGATATATAGAATATTGAAGCCAAAAGCAAAAAAGGATAACTGCAGCGCGATTATTTTAAAGTTTTAATCGCTCAAAAAGAGGTGTTATTATCACTTTTTAATTCTTCTGTCAATGTAAAAAAGTATCCTTTTTTCCTGGTTGTAAATGCTTGATTTCTGATATTTCTTGTGATACCATTACCTAACAAAGAGCGAGGGAGTTCACGTAAGTGAGCTCCCTTTTGTTATT
>JAZUKG010000078.1:0-2032 GCA_045643145.1 Lachnospiraceae bacterium
GAATCGAAAAAAAATCCCATGGTACGGAAAAAAGTTTCAGAGACAGAAACATAAAGAACTGAAAAAACCGGAAACCCGAATGACCGTCAGAAAAAACTATTTCATCTCAGGACACCCATTAATTAGCATGCAGGCATTAGAGCGGAAAATGTCAGTCCTTGTAACACCAGAGGTCCACAAAAGAATTGCTGCATTACGAAGAGGAAAACAAACGTATGGTGATGTCATCGAAGAATCAATAAAAGCACTCGAAGAGAAGAACAATATATCAAACCTGCCGTGCATAGATGATGTAGATTTAGACGAACTCGACAAAGACATTACCGAAGAAGAATTTCAAAAGAACTATGTAAGCCTCGAATCTTCCCTGTAACGCTACGAAAGGGAGCACATGTGACATTCACAGTCCATCTCAGAGAAGAAGCAGACAATGCACTACAGTCCTTAAGCAAATCAGATTACGACCTTTGTTTTGCGAAATTAAATGCGTTAGCAGAAAATCCATATCCGGGAGTCGGAGGAGATAAAGAAAAACTCGAAGGAAGAAAAAATCTCTACAGAATCCATCTATCCAGAACATTCACCGCAATATATCAGATAGATAAGAAAAAGAAAAGAGTCTGCATTAAATTCTTTGGAAGAATCGGCAAAGCTCACAAAGAATACTAAAAACACTGTCGTCATCATCTTTTGCTGAATCGTGCAGAGAGATAAAATATCAAATGTGAGATATACGTAATTCAGAAACCGCCGGGAAAAATATCCCCAGTACGAAACTGAAAATCAAAAAGTCTCACAACTGTCAAAACTCATCAGATTTTCAAAAGAAGAGTTATTTAATCTGTTTCACTCTTTTTGGGAATAACAATGAGTAACCACATCATCCATGCATCCCTGCATAAACGGAGTGATTGTTTTCGGTCCGGGAAGATAATCTTCAAACTTTTTTACCTCCTTTCCTTTCAGAACCAGACCGAGCCTGATTATTTTAGACATGTAATATATATTATCTCTAAATCAGGATAGTTCCTTCTTTTCTGAAAGGATGCTGTCTAATGAAAAAGCAGGATGATTGAACAACATCAACAATTAAACGGTTGCACAAATATTATAGACTGGAAAGACATATACATAATTAGTATAATGAAGGCTGATAGTATGATATCAAATACCAGCATAAAATGCGACGTGCTCAAACTATTAGATGAACATGCAGATGAGATACGTCAGAAATTTTGTGTAGATTCATTAGAACTATTCGGCTCCGTTGCCCGCGGTGAAGATACACCGCAGTCTGATATAGATATACTCTATGTATTCAAAGAAAATAATGAGACATTACAAAACCTGTTAAATCTCGGTGACTATCTCGAAGCGCTTTTCGGACGAAAAGTCGATCTTGTACCGAAGAAATGGATTAGCCCGCATTTCCGCCCCATAATAGAACGAGAGGCGATAGCGATATGATTCAGCAGAATCAGGACAGCATATTTATATCACACATTTATGAAGATATCCTGCTTCTTGAAGAAATTTGTCAGTCACACACATTAGAAGAGATTATAGATAACAGAATCTTTAGGTATTGTGTTCAAAAATCACTGGAAATCATAGGCGAAGCAGCAAACAGAATTTCTGATGAGACAAAAAATGCACATCCTGAAATTGCATGGCGGGACATCATTGGGATGAGAAACAAACTTACGCACGGATATTTTGGAATAGATTGGAATATCGTATGTAATGTGCTCACTAATGACGTCCCGGTACTCAAAACAGAGATTGAATCCATTATAAGAGATAGAGTGCTGTAAATCCGATTTTCTTCTCCGCATACTCCTATCAATAATAGAATATACTATTTACCCGAAGAACCAAATATATAATACATATCCGTTTGGGGAAGTATCGTGAAAGAAGTATCAGAAAATTATGTCCCGAAAGACGTGGAAGAATCTGTCCGCGCTTTCTGGAACGAAAACAATACGTATCGTGAAACCAGAAAACTCCGTGAGAGCGGCAAACCCTGGCT
>JAZUKG010000079.1:0-7101 GCA_045643145.1 Lachnospiraceae bacterium
ATCGCTTTAAAATACGGAGTGACCTACGAGCAGCTGCTTAATGAGTCATAAAAGGAAAGATATATGTCAGAAAAGTATATAAATCCGGATTCGGACGGAAGATTTTATGAATTAGAAGAAATGGCGAGAGTAAACTGCCAGGATTGCAAGGGGTGTTCTGCCTGCTGTGAACATATGGGCAGATCTATTCTGCTCGATCCATATGATGTAGTAAAGTTAGCAAAGGCTACCGGGAAAGATTTTGCCCAAATGCATTCGGAGGGGCTGATAGAGCTGACGATAGAACAGGGCCTGATTATTCCGTGTATCAAGATGCAAAAGGCTACGGATGCCTGTCCTTTCCTGGTAAATCAGCGCTGCAGCATACATTCCGACAGACCGGGATATTGCAGACTGTTTCCGCTCGGAAGAGATTTCCAAAATGGAGAATTCAGATATATTTTACTGAATAAGTTGTGTCCGGCTAACAAATCAAAAATAAAAGTTTCTGACTGGATAGGTATCAGTCAGAGCCGACAATATCATGAGTATATTGAAAACTGGCACAGTTTTAAAAAATACATTTCACAAAAGCTGGAGGGAGAAGAGGAAGCTGTTCAAAAAGACTTTGGTATGTATTTGTTAAATATGTTTTACATAAAGGCAGATTTTACCATCGATGAATTTTTTGCTCAAATCGAGGTAAAAATAAGTAAAATCAAGAATGTTGTAGAAAATATGTAGTAGGCACAAAACTTGCCAACTACGATATAATGTGTTATGATACCCTTTGTGTAACAAATTTGTAACAAAATAAGTACCCATAGTTTAACGGATAAAACAGCTGATTCCGGTTCAGCCGATGGGGGTTCGATTCCTCTTGGGTACGTCTCTGGATTCAGAGAAGAACCTGCTGTTTTTTAGCAGAACAAAGAAAGGAACAGAATATGAACTCTTCAAATAACTTTGCTAGGTTTTTTCGTTTACTTAGTAAAAAATTAAAGAGAGACAAAGTGTTTAGTATTACCTTTTTCTCGGTAATCGTACTGGTAATCGCCTTGATTGTAGTGATTTGTGTATCCTGCAGCAGAAAAGACGATGAAGATGTAGTGGATGATCAGGAAGAAATGACACAGGAACAGACAGAGGAACAAGCACAGTCTACAGATGTAAACCTTCCGGATTACACAGTAAAGGATGTAGCATTAGAAGAAAATGCACATGCTGACGTAAACGATTTTATTTCAAATTATTTCCAGGCTATGACAAACGGTGATACAGCGCTGATTCAGTCAATGCAGCCGGATGTAGACCAGAAAGAACTTCTTAAGATGCAAAAAGAAAGTGCTTACATTGATGAGTTTTCTAATCTTAAGACTTACACAAAGCCGGGACCATTACAGGGCTCATATGTAGCTTTTGTTTATTACGAAATCAAATTCACTGATATCGCAACATTGGCACCTGGTTTAACAACTCTTTACATTTGTCCAAAGGATGAAGGCGGACTGATGATTAACGGTGCACTTTCAGATCAGGATTCAGCTTATGTAAAGGATGTAGTAGCACAGGATGACGTAGCAGATTTATTCAGCTTGGTTCAGACAAAATACAATGATGCAGTAGCAGCAGATGAATCATTAAATACATTCATGCTCGGCCTGGCAGCAAAATTGGATGCAGAAGTCAGCGAAGCTATGGCTCAGATCGAAGCAGAAAATGCCCCGGAAAATCCGGAAGCAGCTGAGGGAGAAGCAGTTCCTGCAGAAAATGTAAAAGAGGAAAAAGTAAAGGCTACAGATACCGTAAATGTCAGATCTTCTGACAGTGAAAATGCAGATCGTATCGGACAGGTTGCCATGGGTGAAACCTTGACCAGATATGAAGCAAAAGAAAACGGTTGGAGCCGTGTAGAATACAATGGCGGTGAAGGATACATCAAGAGTGAATTCCTTCAGGCAGAGGGAGCTCCTAGTGAAGAAGCACAGGCTCCGGCTGAACAGCCACAGGAAACTGAAAATGCAGAACCTGCTCAGGGTAACAGCCTCGCAGGAAAGAGCAAGATTTCCATCAAGGAAACTGTAAATGTTCGTAAATCTGCTTCTCAGGATGCAGAAAAACTGGGTGTTGCATACCAGGGTGAAAACTACGATTTAATCATGGAACAGGCAGATGGCTGGTGCAAGATTAAATTCAACGGCGAAACAGGATATGTAAAAACCGAATTTGTAGAATAACAGAAATGATGAAACCGAAGATACATAAAAGTGTCTTCGGTTTTTTTTATTTACCGCGCTATTCTGTATTTTGCCTATTTTATAGAGAAATTGATATATTCTTTTAACATGTAGTTTGGTATAATATTCCTAGTTTTGCAGATGCTAATATGGCATCTGAATATCATAGGATTTTACAATGATAATTCATGACAAATACAAAGGAGGGTTACTATGTTTTCACAAATCAGAGTAGGGATTATCGGAGCCGGTGCGATTGCATCTACTATGGCAAATACATTGAATAAAGCCAGAGGAACCAAGGCATATGCCATTGCATCGAGAGATATCAAAAAGGCACAGGCATTTGCGTTTGAAAATAATGTGGAAAAGGCATACGGAAGCTATGAAGAAATGCTTCAGGATAAAAAGGTGGATTTAGTTTATATCGCAACACCTCACAGCCTTCATTTAGAACACGCAAAGCTTTGTATCGATTTTGGCAAACCGGTACTGGTAGAGAAGCCATTCTGCGTAAACGAAGCACAGGCAAAAGAACTTTTAGACTATGCGAAACAGAAAAAAGTTTTTATCACAGAAGCAATCTGGGTTCGTTATTTACCAATGTATAAAATTATCAAGGATTTACTTGATAGCGGAATCATCGGAGAACCAAAGATGCTGACAGCAAACCTGGGATATGAAATGACAGGAAAGGGCAGAATTACTGATCCGAATCTCGCAGGCGGAGCATTGCTCGATGTAGGTATCTATCCTCTGAATTTTGCATACATGCTCTTTGGGGATGACATTGCCAATATGTCTGCGACAGCAATACTGGCTGAAAACGGAATTGACGAACAGACCAGTATGACCCTTTGCTATAAAGACGGCAAGATGGCAGTGTTAAATACCTCTATGAACAGTGTCAGTGACAGACAGGGCTGTATTCACGGCAGCAAGGGCTTTATGATCGTTGAAAACATGAATAATTATCAGTCTGTAACCGTTTATGACAATGAATACAAAAAAGTACTCAGCAAAAAATGTCCGAAGCAGGTAACCGGATATGAGTATGAGGTACTGGCTTGCAAGCAGGCACTTAAAAAAGGACAGTTATCCTGTGAAGAGATGCCGCATGAAGAAACCCTGAAACTGATGAAGTGTATGGATGATATCAGAAAAATGATTGGGGTAGAGTATCCATTTGAAAAAAATAATTAAATTTTTAGCGAATTAAAGCGAAAAAGTCTTGTATTTTTTTGTGCACTATCTTATAATTTTTTACGGAGCACGTTTTTGAGCATTTTTTTTGGGCAATGGGGTCCATGGTTATGCGTTCAAAATAAGTGACAGAACAAAGTTACTAACAAAGAACAAATAAGGAGGACATTATAATGTCATATGTTGATGAAGTACTGGAAATTGTCCAGAAGAAAAACGCAGATCAGCCTGAATTCTTACAGGCAGTAACAGAAGTATTAGAGTCTTTAAGACCTGTAATCAATGCTAACGAAGATCTTTACAGAAAAAATGCAATTCTTGAAAGAATTACTGAGCCAGACAGACAGCTCATGTTCAGAGTACCTTGGGTAGATGACAATGGTCAGGTTCAGGTTAACCGTGGTTTCCGTGTACAGTTCAATAACGCTATTGGACCATACAAGGGAGGTCTTAGACTTCACCCATCAGTAAACCTTGGTATCATCAAATTCTTAGGTTTCGAACAGATCTTCAAGAACTCTTTAACAACACTTCCAATCGGTGGTGGTAAAGGTGGTTCTGACTTTGATCCAAAGGGTAAATCAGATAGAGAAATTATGGCATTCTGCCAGAGCTTTATGACAGAGCTTTGCAAATATATCGGAGCTGACGTTGACGTTCCAGCTGGTGATATCGGAACAGGCGCTCGTGAAATCGGTTTCATGTTCGGTCAGTACAAGAGAATCCAGGGAATGTTCGAAGGTGTACTTACAGGTAAGGGACTTACTTGGGGTGGATCACTCGCTCGTACACAGGCTACAGGATATGGTTTATTATACTTAACAGATGCTTTATGGAAAGATAACGGATTAAGCCTTGCTGGCAAGACAGCAGCAGTTTCTGGTTCAGGTAACGTTGCTATCTACGCTATCGAAAAAGCACATCAGCTTGGTGCTAAGTGTGTAACATGTTCAGATTCTACAGGTTGGATTTATGATCCAGAAGGAATCGACGTTGAACTTCTCAAGGAAGTTAAAGAAGTTAAGCGTGCTCGTTTAACAGAGTATGCAGCTGCTAGACCTTCAGCTCAGTACTTCGAAAAGAAGAATGGCGAACATGGTGTATGGCAGTACAAAGTAGACCTTGCTCTTCCATGTGCTACACAGAACGAATTAGATATCGAAGACGCTAAGATGCTTGTTGCTAACGGCGTTGTATCTGTAACAGAAGGTGCTAACATGCCTACAACATTAGATGCTACAAAGTATCTCCAGGACAACGGAGTTCTCTTCGTTGGTGGTAAGGCTGCTAACGCTGGTGGTGTTGCTACAGCTGCTCTTGAAATGAGCCAGAACTCAGAAAGACTTTCTTGGACATTTGAAGAAGTTGACGGAAAGCTTAAAGGAATCATGGAAACTATCTACGCTAACATCTCAGATGCAGCTAAGAGATATGACATGACAGTAGGCGGAAAGACAGACTACGTTGCTGGTGCTAACATCGCTGGTTTCGAAAAGGTTGTTGACGCTATGCTCGCTCAGGGTGTTTGCTAATTCCTAGTCGATTAAAATTGTAATTATTAGAAGCAGAGTGATTTTTCACTCTGCTTCTTTTTTGTGTAAATACACCATATTTATGTGGAAAAACAGAGGAGTGTAGATAACAACAAAAGAATAGACAGCATATTGGGTAAATGATAAAATAACAGAATAATAATTAATCAAAGGAGGGATTCTTATTATGAAACTAAAAAAACAAATTAAAATCTTGTTGTTTTTACTTGTTTTGGGATTTACATTCTCTTTTTCAAACCCGACTTATGCTGCTCCGAAAATTTCGGCTTCAAAAGTCACATTGAAAGTGGGGATGTCGCAGAAGTTATCTGTTCAGGATACTCGAATGAAACCCAAATGGACTTCTTCGAATTCGAAGATCGTCAAGGTAAATAGTGTAGGAAGAGTGGTTGCATTACGGAAAGGGACAGCCGTTGTAACCGGACAGATTGGATCTAAAAAGTATAAATCAGTTATCAAAGTAACCGGTAGTAATGTATTTAAACCGAAAGCAAAATCATTTAAAAAGTATGACTATCGCGGAACGGTGATATTTACCCCTACAAAAGTATGGTATGGTTCGGATGGTGATATTCATGTTTCTATGAAATTAACCAATACCAGTTATAAGGCGTATAAAAAGTATATATATGATTTGTATATTACAATCACAGCCAATCCTAAAAATGGAAAACCGGTAAATATTGCCGGTGGTACTATTTTCTCAGACAAATATGATGCCGAATGGGTTTCTTTGGCAGGTCATCGTAGCAAAACGATAGAGATTGTCATTCCTCGTAATAAGAAAAATGCTGTTGATTTTTCAAAAATGAAATCTATCGATTATTATTATTCGTATGATGAAGGCACAGAAGAGGATCTGTTTGGTGATTATGATGATGACGATGATTATGACGACGATGATTGGTATGATGATGACGACGATGACGATGATGATGATTAGGATTATGACGATTATGATGATGATGATTGGTATTAGATAGAATTATATTAAGCCGTATCTGTAAAGGATACGGCTTTTTATTTTTATAGAAGTTTATATTGTATCAGCATAGGATAAAGGGTATAATATAAAGGTTAAAATATACATTTTTGTAAAAAAGTGTAAAACGGAGGAATCAATTTTGGAATTTATATATTTTGGAATCTTTGTATTTATACCGGCTATCATTTGGGTATGGTTCATTGTATCCATGTTTACCTTTATGATGACAGACAAAAACAACATTGAACTCAGAAAAGAAAGAAAAAAGAAATTTATTATTTCTGCAGTGGTATCAGGTGTTATGCTGCTGATGTTTATTGTACTTTGGATTGCGTTATCCATTATGATCAATTCTGCAGGTTTATAATATGAATCATAAATTAAAAAAGATATCCATTCTTTTGATTGTCGGTATTTTACTGATTTGCTTTTGCTATGATCAAAACCATCATCTGATAGTGACGCAGTATCATTATCAGAATCAAAAAATAGCAAAAGAGTTTGATGGACTTCGAATTGTACAAATATCAGATTTACACAACCAGCTCTTTGGAAAAGAAGGAAAGAAACTGCTAAAAATGGTAGCTGAGCAAAATCCGGGCATCATCGTATTGACCGGAGATTTGGTAGACGGCAATCATACCAATATAAATAGAGCCTTAACGGTAGTAGAGGGACTGACAAAAATCTGTCCGGTATTCTATGTGACAGGAAATCATGAATATTGGCTGTCCGATACTGACAGGGAAAGATTATTTCAGGGACTGACGGATTTGAATGTCATCGACTTAAATGATGACGAGTTTCTTTTGCAAATGGGTAAAGCCAGTCTGAAACTGTGCGGACTCGATGATAACAGTCTCACAGAGCATGTGCTTCAAACAGATGAGAAAAAAGAAGAAATCTTTACAGTTTTGCTCGCACACGAACCGCAGTACCTGGATCGTTATGTAGAGAAAAATGCAGATTTGGTTTTTTCAGGACATGCACACGGCGGTCAGTTCATTTTGCCGTTTCTAGGTCCGCTGGTAGCGCCGGATCAGGGCTTTTTCCCGCAGTTAACCTCCGGTATGCATACTATGAATCAAACGACCATGTATATCAGCAGAGGACTCGGAAACAGTATTGTACCGATACGATTATT
>JAZUKG010000080.1:0-10728 GCA_045643145.1 Lachnospiraceae bacterium
GACACAAACCAGCGAGGGCCTCTGGGTTAATACGGATAGTCAGTATGCAGAGCTTGTCGGTATCGTTTCTGAAATGCTTACCAGCAGCGGTACTTTTACAGGGACATTGATTTTGTCGACGGATAATGATATTATTCTGACTTCCAATATGAATGCATATGAAAATGATGAAAAGACATTGGTCAATTCGGGTACGATTTATGAAACAGGGGATCTGACACAGACTTTGACACAAATTGCCATTTTGCAGCTCGCAAAGGAAGACAAACTTAAGCTTACGGATCCGCTGGATAAGTATTTCCCGGAATATAAATTAGGAAGCACTATGACCGTCGGTGATTTGCTGAATATGGAAGCAAAAATTCCGGATTATTGTTTTGATCCGGAAACCTTTTATGGAACCAATGATACCTTGGAACTTGAGGAAAAATTCTGGGCAGATGAGATTACGGATGAGGAATTTTTAGAAGCATTATATGATGCTCCGCTTTATAAAAACAATTATGCATGGAGCGGACACATGACAGAGTATCATTTACTGGCCATGATTGTGGAACAGGTAACAGAGCAAAAGTATTGTGACTATGTAAAGGAGCATATTTTTGATGTAGCTCAAATGGAAACCGCAACCAGTATGGAAGTGGGAAATGTAACCAGCCTTCCGGTAGACGGATATGCAGAGGACATATTGGCTATGCCAAACACACTGAGAGGTGTTATGGATATGCATGCCAGTGCTGCAGATATTCTGGCTTATGACAGAGCGCTTATGAACCAAAAACTGGTAGGACCGGATGTGTTAGAAGATATGTTTACTTTTATCGGAGCTTTTCATAGGGGATGGGCCAGAGTCAATCAGGATGTGATTTATTTCCAAAGTCGTACCTATACCACCATGGGATTAAACGGAATCTATCGAAATGGTCCTTTTGGAAATCTGTATCTGATTCAGTTCCATCCTACTTTTAAAAATTCTTATTATATAGATGAACTGAAGAGAAAAGTAGCAGATGCTTATTATTAAATATAGAAAAATTTGAAGCGAAAAAACGGCAGTAGAAATACTGCTGTTTTTTCTTTCTTTCGGATTGTATTTTGTATATAATATAAGAAGTGAGAAAGAGGAAGTAACAAACCAGTTTTGACGAAAAAAATAGAGACCATGATCAGGGGGGGGACGAATCATATGGCAGCAGTATCAGATAAAAAGGTAGTGGTAGCAGGACATGCCTGTCTTGATATTACACCGATATTTCCTCAAAATGAAAATAATCATACAATTCAAAATCCATTGATTCCTGGTAAACTGATTGAGATGGAAGGCGTGGAGATTTCGGCAGGCGGAGCTGTTTCCAATACCGGTATTGCGATGAAGCTTTTAGGGGCTAATGTCACTCTGTTAACAAAAACAGGCAGCGACGAGTTTGCAGGCTTGTTAAAACAGATTTATGCAAAATATGATGTGGCAGACGGAGTATTACAGGATGATAAGGTAAGAACCAGTTATTCAGCGGTTATAGCTATGCCCGGAATAGACCGCATTTTTTTGCATGATCCGGGAGCTAATCATACATTTGGTTATGAGGACATCCAAAAAGCAGAATTAAGCGATGTGGCATTATTCCATTTTGGTTATCCGCCGCTTATGAAAAGAATGTATCAAAACGACGGAGAGGAACTGTTCAAGCTGATGAAGTATGTACATGATCAGGGGATCGTGACTTCTCTGGATATGGCTGCTGTGGATCCGAATTCAGAAGCCGGCAGGGCAGACTGGAAACAGATACTGAAAAAGGTATTGCCATATGTAGATATTTTTGTGCCAAGTGCAGAAGAGCTGTGTTTTATGCTGGATCGAGACAGACTGACGGAATGGAACGAGCGAGCAGAGGGCGGAGATATTACAGAGTATGTTTTACCTGAGGATGTAAAGCCTCTCGGACAGATGTGCCTGGAATACGGAGTAAAGATATTGCTCGTAAAATGCGGAGCAAAGGGAATGTATTATCAGACCTGTCAAAAAGAGAAAATAGAAGACTTAAGTCAAAAGCTGGAGCTTAATGCAGAAGAATGGGCGAATCAAAGCGGTTTTGAAAAAAGCTATAAACCCTCAAAGGTTTTATCTGCTACCGGAGCCGGAGATACGACAATTGCTGCTTTTTTAACTGCATTACTCAGTGGGTATTCACCGGAAATGTGTTTGCATTTGGCAGCAGGAGAAGGCGCTTGCTGCGTCGAAGGCTACGGAGCACTGGACGGAATAAAAAGTTTAAAAGAGCTAGAGGAAAAGATAGAGCTTGGATGGGAAAAGAATTTGTAAGGGAGAGTAGGTTATGCTGGTAAATATGAATGACATCTTGATTCCTGCAAAGGAAGGAAAGTACGGAGTAGGTTTTTTTAATGCAGTAAATGTGGAGATGGCGAGAGCCATTATTGAAACCGCACAAGAAATGAATTCGCCGGTTATTGTAGGTACTGCAGAAATATTGTTGCCGGCTATGGAACTGGGGTACGTAGCGGATTATTTACTGCCTATGGCAGATGCAGCCAGTGTGCCGGTATGTGTGCATTATGATCATGGTCTTAACTTTGACAGATGCATGGAGGCGTTAAGCTATGGCTTTACATCGGTTATGTATGACTGCTCGACGGCTTCTTATGAAGAAAACCTGGAAAGGGTAGCAGAAATGGTGAAGATTTGTCATGCCATGGGAGCTACCGTGGAAGGCGAGCTGGGCCATGTGGGAGACAATGAAGGTGCAGGTAAATTAGAAAAGCCGAGTGATTATTTTACAGATCCGGATATGGCAGTGGAATTTTGCAAAAAGACCGGAGTGGATGCTCTGGCGGTAGCCGTGGGTAACGCACATGGTGATTATGCTTTCCCACCAAAACTGGATTTTGATCGTATTCATCAAATCAGTCAGATGACAAATTTGCCGCTGGTGCTTCACGGAGGTTCCGGATTGGCGGATGATGATTTTAAACAGGCAGTAGGTCTGGGAATTTCCAAAATCAACATCTTTACAGATATTGATAAGGCAGGAAAAGCAGGCATTGAAGAAGGCCTGAAAAACGGAGCAAAATCTATGATGGATTTAATCCCATATGAGATTGCTGCGATGAAAAAAGTAGTAGAGGAAAAGATTACTTTGTTTGGTTCAAAGGACAGAGTATAGAAGAAATATAAAAAGAGATAGCGAGGGAGAAAAGATGCCAAATCCAATTTTACCAACCTGGGAATACATTCCGGACGGAGAACCGAGAGTGTTTGGGGACAGAGTTTATTTATACGGATCACATGACAGAGTCAGCTGTGATCAGTTTTGTGATTACAAATTAAAGGTATGGTCAGCACCTATTTCAAATCTGAATGAATGGACCTGTCATGGTCACAGCTTTCATACCAGACCGGACCATGACCATGAAGCAGATACTCCATGGACAACCAATGAGCTGTATGCACCGGATGTGATTGAAAAGGACGGTAAATATTATTTATATGCATATATTCTGGGCTCAAAGGGAGCTATCGGAGTAGCTGATAAACCGGAGGGACCGTTTAAGCTTTTAAATACCTATCAGTATGATGAAAAGGATGCAGGAGATGACGGTATTTATAATGATGCCGGAGTTTTGGTAGACGATGACGGAAAGGTATATGTCTATTATGGATTTGAGCATTCCAATATGAATGAATTGGATACTGAAACGATGGTGGATGTGCTGCCCGGAAGTCTGCTTCAGCCGGCGATTGATGATGCAGAAAGTATTCCTGTTGAAAAGCGTTTTTATGAGGCCAGTTCACCGAGAAAAGTGAACGGCACCTATTATTTGATTTATTCACCGAGAAAGGGCAGTAGGTTAGCCTATGCTACCTCGGATAGTCCAAAGGGACCATTTACCTATCGCGGATATATTATTGATAACGGAGTGGATTATCCTGCAGGAAATAATCACGGCTCCATTGCATGCATCAATGGTCAGTGGTATGTGTTCTATCACAGAATGACCAATGCATCTATTACTTCGAGAAGAGCGTGCGTGGAAAAAATTACTTTTGCTGAGGACGGAAGTATCCCACCGGTAGAAATGACTTCATTAGGTTTTGAAGATGCACTCAATCCGTACAAGGAAACACCGGCAGAATATGCCTGTGTATTAAAGGGCGGATGTTTTGTGACAGAAAAGGATTTATTTAATCGTGTCGTAACCAATATCGGAGATCAGAATGTCATCGGATTCAAGTATTTTGATTTTGGTCAGGACTATTCGTCAAAGACCTACGAGCTGGCTATTTCTGTCAAGGGCTGCGGTATGAACAGTAAGCTTCGAATCGTAGCTGACGATTATGAAAACGGAGAGGAAATCGGATCGGTCATGGTGGGCCCCGGAGACGGCATCATAAAGACGAGAGTGAAAGCTCTGACAGGTCGTCATGCGATTTACTTTATCCCGGAAATTACCACAGAAGGTTGGATGAGAGATTTCTTTGCTGATCGTAAGTTGTTTGAAATGTGTGCGTTTGTATTTATGAAATAGGAGCAGAATGATATGAAAAAAGTAGTGTTAGGCAGTACAGGAATTGAAGCAGTACAAAACGGATTTGGTGCACTGCCAATCCAAAGAGACAGTACAGAAGTTGCCGTGGGCTTACTGAGAAAAGCTTTTGAGGGCGGTATGCGTTTTTTTGATACAGCCAGAGCTTACAGTGATTCAGAGGAAAAGGTCGGAATCGCGTTTGAAGGTATGCGAGATCAGATTTATCTGGCCACCAAAACCATGGCCAAAACTCCGGAGGAATTCTGGCAGCAGCTGGATACTTCCCTGAAACTATTGAAAACAGATTATATAGATATCTATCAGTTTCACTGCGTAAATCAATGTTATAAACCGGGAGACGGAACAGGCATGTATGAATGCATGTTACAGGCAAAAGAAGAAGGAAAGATCCGTCACATCGGCGTGACTGCTCATAAAATAGAAGTAGCTTTTGATTGTGTAAACAGCGGATTATATGAAACCCTTCAGTATCCGTTCAGTTATCTCGCTTCAGACAGAGAAATCGAGCTGGTTCATCTTTGCAAAGAAAAGAATGTCGGATTCATTGCCATGAAAGGACTGGCCGGAGGTCTGATTGTAAATTCTCGGGCGGCCATGGCATTTATGACAAAATATGATAATGTGATGCCAATCTGGGGTATTCAAAGAGATAGTGAACTGGATGAGTGGCTTTCTTATATGAATGAAACACCGGAATGCGATGAGGAAATTATGGCCTTTATTGAAGCTGAGCAAAAGAACCTCATGGGAGAATTCTGCAGAGGCTGCGGATATTGTATGCCTTGTCCAAAGGGAATTATGATTAACCAGTGTGCACGTATGTCATTAATGCTGCGCAGAGCACCTTCAGCTAATTGGCTTTCAGAAGACATGCAAAAGGAAATGAAAAAAATCGAGGAATGTATCGAGTGCGGAGCTTGTCAAAAGAAGTGTCCGTACAGTCTGAATACACCGGTTCTTTTAAAGAAGAATTATGAGGACTATAAAAAGGTCCTGGCCGGAGAAGTTACGGTATAAAGAATGAAAGAAGATAGTCAAAAAAGACAGGAAAGGCTCGGAACAGAGCCTATAACAAAGTTAATGATACAAATGGCTGTGCCGGGAATTCTGGCACAGCTTGTTAATATTTTATACAGCATTATTGACAGAGTATATATCGGACATATTCCCAATGCACAGTCTACCGCTCTGACAGGTGTGGGACTAACCTTTCCGATTATTACGATGATCGCAGCCTTTGCTATGATTGTCGGAGCAGGCGGAGCACCTCTGGCAGCAATTGAGCTGGGCAAGGGAGATAAAAAATCAGCAGAAGAAATACTGGGAAGCGGCGTGTTTTTACTTTTTGCATTTGCCGTTTTCATCATGGCTTTTTTTTATGCTTTCAAGGAACCTTTGCTCAGAGCCTTCGGAGCCAGTGACAGCACGATCGTATATGCCAATGCCTATATGAGTATTTATTTGATCGGAACTATATTTGTACTTTTGTATATGGGACTGAATCAATATATTATCGCACAGGGAAAACCGGTGATTGCCATGCTTTCGGTCGGAATCGGGGCAGTGCTGAATCTGATACTGGACCCGATTTTTATATTCGGACTGCATATGGGTGTCAGAGGAGCTGCCATTGCTACCGTTATTTCACAGTTTGCCAGTGCTGCTTGGGTTTTGCGTACGCTGCTGGATAAAAAAGCTTCTTTGCATATACGCCTGCAGCTGATACGTCCCAATGTAAGTCGTATGAAAAGCATTGTGGCACTGGGGATTTCTCCGTTTATCATGACCTCGACAGAGAGTCTGATCAGTATCGTAATAAATAGAGGGCTGGCTACCTACGGCGGAGATTTATATGTCGGATCCTTTACGATTATACAGAGTGTACTTCAGATGATATCCGCTCCGCTTAGCGGATATACACAGTCGGTACAGCCGATTATCAGTTATAATTACGGCGCCGGAAATTATGACAGAGTCAGAGGTACCTACAGAAGGTTAATAGCCAGTACTTTTACATACAATTTGATATTTGTCTCAACCGCTGTTTTCTTCCCGGGCTTTTTTGCCGGCTTTTTCACCACGGATCAAAATCTGATTTTACTGGTAGAAAAAGTAATGCCGACCTTTATGTTCGGACTTTTGTTTTTTGGAGCTCAGAATGGTATTCAGCCGACCTTTGTTGCACTCGGACAGGCCAAGATATCGTTATTCATCGCCTGCCTTCGAAAGCTGATATTATTGATACCGCTCGCTATTATTTTGCCTCATTTCTGGGGTGTTATGGGAGTCTATTATTCAGAACCGATTTCAGATATTGCATCGGTATCCACAGCAGCTCTTCTGTTTGCTGTCAATATACCGAAGATATTGACAGATGATAGAAAAAAGGGTACAAACAAAGGATAAGAAATAAAGTAGGTGATAATATGCAATACAAAAAAGGTGTATTTTACATCTTAACATCAGCCTTTTGTTTTGCACTGATGAATTTATTTATACGATTAACAGGTGATGTGCCCACCATGCAAAAATGCTTTTTCAGAAATTTCTTTGCAATGGTGATAGCAGTAGGTGCTCTGATGAAATCAGGGACACCCTTCCGGTATCAAAAAGGAAACCTTCGATATCTTTTGGGCAGATCCATATCCGGCGGACTCGGAATGGTATGTAATTTTTATGCAGTGGATCATCTGGCGATTTCGGATGCTTCCATGCTGAACAAGCTTTCTCCGTTTTTCGCCATTATATTTTCTATCTGGGTTGTAAAGGAGGTTGCAAATCGATATGAGTGGCTGGCGGTCATATGTGCTTTTATCGGGGCACTGTTTGTAGTAAAGCCATCCTTTGGATTTGAAGCCATCCCGGCTTTTTGCGGAGTGTTGGGAGGACTCGGAGCAGGACTTGCATATACCTTTGTGCGAAAGCTTGGTACGAGAAATGAAAACAGTATGATTATTGTTGCATTCTTTTCTGCATTCACGACGCTGATGCTTTTGCCAAATTTATTGTTAAACTTCAGACCGATGACAGCAAAACAGTGGATGTTTAGTATCTTAATGGGAGTCAGTGCCTGCGGAGGACAGATCGGAATTACCAAAGCGTATTCCTTTGCACCGGCCAAGGAGATTTCTGTATATGACTTTTCGATTGTTATCTTCTCAGCGATATTAGGCTTTTTGTTTTTGGGACAGATGCCGGATTGGCTGAGCGTCATTGGATACATTATTATCATAGGAACCGCAATCACCAAATGGTATTTTACAGTAAAAAAATCACCGTCCAAGGTGACAGAATAAATAGATAAAGGAGAATACAAATGGTTAAACATGTAATTTTATGGACATTAAAGGAAGAACTTTCAGCAGAAGAAAAAGAGAGTGTAAAGGCCGGAATCAAGGAAGGTCTGGAAGGCTTAAAGGGACAGATTCCGGGACTCATTGATATTCAGGTTAATATTGATCCTCTCGCAAGTTCCAACGCAGAGGTTATGCTGGATTCTTCTTTTGAAAATGAAGAAAGCTTAAAGGGATATGCAGTGCATCCTGCACATGTTGCAGTTGCAGACGGAAAAGTCAGACCATATACTGCTTCCAGAACCTGCATGGATTATGAAGTATAAGTCAGAGTGACCAATATGGCGAATATAATTGAAATCACACATTTTGAAGATCCGGCACTGGATATTTTTGCGAGACTGAATGAAAGACAGCTTTTTACCTACCGAGAGCCGGACCTTGGCATTTTTATCGCGGAAAGTCCCAATGTGATACACAGAGCTCTGGCAGCAGGGTATGAGCCGGTTTCTATGCTGATGGAGAAAAAGGATGTTTGTCATGTGGATGAAAGGATTCAGAATGAATATCCGGATTTGCCGATTTATGTGGCAGACAATGCGGTATTATCACAGCTGCCAGGCTTTTCATTGACCAGAGGAATGCTTTGTGCGATGAACCGCCGCGAAATGCCGTCCATAGACGGTCTGTTAAAAACTGCGAATCGTATTGCTGTGCTCGAAGAGGTAGTCAATCCGACCAATGTCGGAGCCATTATTCGTTCGGCAGCAGCGATGCATATGGATGCGGTCATTCTGAGCAGCGGATGTGCAGATCCTTTGTATAAAAGAGCAGCCAGAGTCAGTATGGGATGTGTTTTTCAAATCCCGTGGATAAAGCTTGAGGATCAGGATTGGCCGAAAAAAACCATCGACCTTTTGCATGAAAACGGCTTTTGTACAGCGGCTATGGCTTTGTCAGATAAAAGCATTTCGATTGATGATCCGAAGCTTTTAAAAGAGGATAAACTGGCAGTCGTTCTCGGTACAGAGGGTGAGGGTCTTTTGGAGGAAACGATTTCTCTTTGCAGAGAAACCGTGAAAATACCAATGAGTCATGATGTGGATTCTCTGAATGTGGCAGCAGCTTCAGCGGTTGCATTCTGGGAACTGAGAAAAAGATAGGAAAAAGAGATGAAGCTTTATTTAGCTCCGATGGAGGGAGTAACCTCCAATTTATACAGAAAAATATTTGCAAAGTATTATCAGGGCGTTGATGTTTACATGACGCCTTTTTTATCGTTTCCGGATTTTGGACAAAAGGAATTTTTGGAGGTGGATCCGGCACATAATGAGTATGGCATTTTGATTCCGCAAATTATGGCCAATAATGCGGATACCTTTTTGGAAATAGCAGCCAAGCTAAAGGATATGGGATATACGCATGTCAATTTAAATGCAGGCTGTCCGTCCAAAACCGTATTTTCCAAACGCAAGGGAAGCGGACTTTTGTATGATACGGATGTACTGGTTCGTCTGCTTGACGGTATTTTTGAAAAATGCGATATGGAAATCAGTGTAAAAACACGAATCGGAGTACAGGATGAAAGTGAGTGGGAGGATATTCTTTCTATATATAATAAGTTCCCCATCAAGGAGCTGATGATTCATCCCAGACTTCAGCGGGAGTTTTATCAGGGATCGGTGCATTTGGAGGCGTATCAATATGCGATAGAGCACAGCAAAAATCCGATTTGCTACAACGGGGATATTGTATCGAGGGAAAGTCTTTATCAGATAGAGCAGCAGATCGGAAAGCAGGAGCATATCATGATTGGGCGCGGTCTCATTGCCAATCCTGAGCTCGCTCGCCAGATTAAGGCAGACGAGGGCAGCTTTGACAAGGCTAAATTTATACAGTTCCATGATGAGATTATGACTGCATACGGAGAATACTTAAGCGGTGAAACACCTCTTTTATTTAAAATGAAAGAGCTGTGGGGATTTTGGGCCGGCTACTTAATGATAGATAAAAAAATGGAAAAGGAAATTAAAAAATCCAAAAACATGTCAGCGTACAAAAGTACAGTTTCACGAATTTTGCTTGCTATATAGGGGTTTATTTGTTATACTTTTGCGGGATAAAGAGTTAAAGTGATAAAATATTAGGAGGATTTATTATGACACAGGCACAGATTTGTATCATGATCGCTATTGTGGCGTATCTGGGCTTGGTATTGTACATCGGATATCGTTGTTCGAAACAGAATACCAACACAGATGACTTTTATTTAGGCGGACGAAAGCTCGGACCTATCGTTACTGCTATGAGTGCAGAAGCTTCTGACATGAGTAGCTGGCTCTTAATGGGACTTCCGGGTGTAGCATATCTTTCCGGTTTGGCAGATGCAGGATGGACTGCAATCGGTCTGGCAATCGGTACGTATGTAAACTTCTTGATTGTTGCAAAAAGACTTCGTCGTTATACCAAGGTGGCAAACAACTCAATTACCTTGCCACAGTTTTTCAAAAATCGTTTTCACGATGAAAGCAGTACACTTTTATTAATTTCAGCTATTATCATTGTTATTTTCTTCATTCCTTATACAGCTTCAGGATTTGCTGCATGTGGTAAATTATTCTCAAGCTTATTCGGTGTGGATTATATGCTTGCAATGATTATCAGTGCAATCGTTATTGTAGGTTATACAACCTTGGGAGGATTCTTAGCAGCCTCTACTACTGACTTTATTCAGAGTATTGTTATGACAATCGCTTTAGTAGTTGTTATGGTATTTGGTATTCATACAGCAGGCGGATTTGGAGCAGTTATTGACAATGCAAAATCCTTACCTGGTTATTTCTCGCTTCTGACATCTTATGATGCAGCAAGT
>JAZUKG010000081.1:0-2038 GCA_045643145.1 Lachnospiraceae bacterium
GGTTGTATTGGGTATTCTCAGAAAGCTTCCTTTAATCGGATGGATTTTTGGAATTGCTGAGACATTATTTAGCCTTGTATGCTTACTTTTTGCATTAATCGGTATTATAAATGCCGCTAACGGAAGAGCAAAAGAGTTACCCATTGTGGGAAAATTTAAGATTTTAAAATAGGAGTGAAATACATATGAAAAAGTTTATTGTATTTTTGTTAACTGTAATGATGATAATGTGTCTTGCCGCATGCGGAAAAAAGGATGGAGAAGACACATTGAGGATAGAAGGGGAAGGAAGTATTGAAGATACTGTCGAAGAGACCGTGGGAGATGCTGTTGAAGAGACGGTATCTGATACTGTAGAAGAAGCAGTAAGTACTGTCCTTGGTCATGGACCGGAGTATTGGTGCGAGCTTTTTGAATTGAATAGATGTCCGTTCTCTATATCATGCTTGGGTGTATCAAACGATTACTATTTTAGAAATGGTGGACAGCTGGCATTTTGGACATATACAGAGGAAAATACCGGTGGATGGTATTATTATGATGGATATGTAATATCGGCAGATAATGCTTTTGCCATAAAAGCAGACGAAGCAGATTATTTTTCAAGTTTCTGCGCATATGAGGCGGCGCCTTATACAGGAAAAACATTATCGAAAGATGAGCAGAAGGTACAGGAAAAGGGAGCCTTCTATGTCATTAACTCGTACTCCCCAATATCTACTAACTGGGGAATTCAGTTCATGACAGATGATGAACTTAACAAAAACGGTGGAGATATTCCGGAACTGACATGTTATGGATTTACAAAATCACTTGAGGACCAGGAGAAGTTTGGTTTATACATCAAGTATGATCCTTCAACGTATGATAATTCCGAAAAGATTAATTTATGGGCGCTTAAGCATCAGGAGCGTTCAAAATATTCTGAATTTCTGACAGATGAAGAAATTCAAAATGGTGTATGCCTGGGTGAAATCAAATATACCGAGAATGAAATATGTGCAATCAATACATTTATTCCTAACAAAGCTGCCGGGGGGCTTGAAGCCGGAGAAGTAGATTTGGTTATTACATATGGAAATACAGATAACATGGTAGTAGGTTTAGTTGAAGTTGATGTGGTAGGTGAAGGTGAAAGCGCAAGCGACTCAGCGGGCGATGACAGCGTGGAAGCAGAAATAGAAACAGAAACTACGGCCTACAATTTTAGTGGTTATACAGAGACAGCCGATTGGTTGGACGAAAGCGCATGGGCAGGCTTGGGACTCCCTATGCTTACAATGACAGATGATGTAAATGGTATGGTACATATCAGTGATAAAGACTGGATTTATCCTTTGAACGGATCTGATGGAGTACTGATTGAATGCAGACCTGCTTCATCGCAGTTTGATGCTATTATTTCTGATTTGCAAAATGCAGGAATCGATATGTGTGAGGATGCCGACTTTGATAGAGGATGCAGCGGAAAGTATAGTTATGGCGGAAATGATATGAAAATAACCGTATCAGAAACCGGATCGGGGAAAATTGCGATACTCGTTGTAACAAATCCTACCGATGAATGAACCTAGGGGACGGGGTAAGTGGTTCATGCCCCTAATATTTTAATATGCTTGCATTTTTTGTTAATCTACCCGTTTTTATCCAAAAATGGGTAGATTTTTTTTGAAAAATGTATAAGGCTGTTTATAGAGTTGTTGAATAAGTTGAAGTAAATAGAGTATAATATCCACGAGCAATGCTCCTTTGTTAAATTTGATGTTTGGTCGCGGATATTTATAACAAAAATAGGAGGTCAATGCTCTTTTTATTTGCAGACCTCCAGGGAATGTTGAAAATAAAGGCTTTTTAAGCCTTTAGATAATAAAAAAGTAGTGTTACTTTTGACACTACCACTACCAAAACAATGGAACCAAAATGAAACTGCAACTGGCTGAGTGGGAGATTGATGTAAATGATTACAAACTTCAAATCACCATTATTACGGATCCTACAGATTAGTTAATTGTATATTGCATTGATTTGGGCTTCCCGA
>JAZUKG010000082.1:0-25622 GCA_045643145.1 Lachnospiraceae bacterium
CATATCAGAAATCAAATTCCAATAACAATCATATGTATAGCTATTGGTATTGCCATTTGGATGTACTACTTTACGAAGTTTTCCATTTGGATAATACTCATATTTTGTGGTCAGTCCGTTAACCGTTTCCTGTCTCAAATAGCCATTTTCATTTGCGAAATCCTCATCTCCATCATAAGAATATGTATGGACACTTCCGTCTCTCTTGGTTTCGCTAATAACATTACCTAAGGCATCGTACTTATAAGTATCTTTTGAGCCGTCCGAATAGATAATCGCCGTTACATTGCTTTCACTATCATATTGATAGCTAACCTCAAAATACTTTTATATATCGAAACAGATTTTAACATCCTATCATATATTTTACAATGATATGAATTAAAAATAAATAATCCCTCAAAAAGAAAAGACCTTTTCCAATTGGAAAAAGTCTCTTCAAGAATGTAATGGAATTAAAGAATGTCGGCTGAATAATAAGGAACTACAATATAAGAACCGGATTTTAAGGTTTCTGAAAAACTCATATGATTGATTCTTTTAATTTCGCGAATACAGTTCATAATTTCTTTTGTAGATCCGTCGGTGTACTGCTCTGCTATAGACCATAAGCTGTCACCATTATTGATTAAAACACTATCGTAATATAATTTATTGTTATCATTAGCGTATGCGGATGTATTATTACTAAATCCCTGGAATACAAATATAATTAAAAATAAGACTGCAAATGTGGCAACTAATAATTTCATTCTGTGTTTTATTATATTATTTCTTTTATTTCTATGTAATTCAACAAATCTGTGAGTATGTTTTTTCTTTTTTAGTTTCATAATTATATTCCTCCAAAAGAATGTTATTTCGAACATTTGTTACGAACACCTGTTTGTATATTCGTATTATAACGAACAATTGTTCTGATGTCAACACAAAAATAGAACAAATTTTCGGAATATATGTTTGCTTTTTTGATTTTCTTTTGATATACTAGATATAGAAATTATTAATTGGATTTGGATAGTTCTTGTGATTCAATGTACTATCGATTGGAGGGATTACCTATATGCCAGGTAAAATTACAAAGAAACAATCAGAAATATTAGAATTTATTAAAGCCAGAATATTAGAAAAAGGATATCCGCCTGCTGTTCGAGAAATATGCGAGGCAGTAAATTTAAAGTCAACATCTTCTGTTCATGCTCATTTGGAAACATTAGAAAAGAACGGTTATATTCGCCGAGACCCTACCAAGCCTCGTGCGATTGAAATCGTAGATGACAGTTTTCAGATGATTCGTCAGGAAATGACATCGATTCCTATTGTTGGTACTGTTGCAGCAGGTCAGCCTATTTTAGCTACTCAGAATATTCAGGGATATTTCCCTATTCCGGTTGAAATGGCTCCAAATGCAGAATCTTTTATCTTAAAGGTAAAAGGTGAAAGTATGATTAACATTGGTATTTTTGATGGGGATCTGGTATTTGTAGAAAGAACACAAAGTGTTCGAAATGGGGATACAGTCGTTGCTTTAGTTGATGATTCTGCTACTGTTAAAACCTTTTATAAAGAAAAGAATTATATCAGACTTCAGCCTGAAAATGATACGATGGAACCAATCATCGTTCCGGATTGTCAGATTTTAGGTAAGGTATATGGTGTATTCCGTTTATGCTAAAATTGATATTAAATATAAATAAAGCGTGAGGCAATTGCTTCACGCTTTTCTTATATGTTTTTATTTGGATAAATCTGCTTCTGTTACTACTTTACCATCTCTCCAAATTCTTTCGAGATCATAAAAGCTTCTGCTTTCTTTATCAAAGATATGTATAATAACATCCTTAAAATCCAATAAAATCCAGTTTGCATTATCATATCCTTCAATAGGATTTCTGTCATATCCCAGTCTTGATAATCTTTCTTCTGCATAATCTGCGAGAGTCTGAACATGACTTCTGTTGTTTCCGCTGACAATAATAAAATAATCAGCCATTGGAGATACTTCACTGATATCAATAATCTGAATATCTTCTCCTTTTTTTTCATCTAAAATATCAACACAAGCTAATACCATTTTTTTAGATGTTTCTGTTGTCATGATAATTCTCCTTTTTCTTTCATCAGTTGATCATAATACTCAAAGGTTACTTTGGTAATTTCATCTACTTCAAATTTTTTCTCTTCTAAATAATTCAAAATGACAGATAAAATCTTATGCATACATTCATCCAAATCTTTGAATGCCAGTGTTCGAATTTCATCCAAACAGGTCAGATTTTTTCTATACATTTCAATATAATCTGCAATATATACAATCTTTTCTAAATCTGTCATTTCCGGTTTTCCGGTTGTATGATAACAAATGGCAGATAATATTTCTTCATCCTCAATACCAAATTTCTCTTTTGCATACAAACTTCCGATTTTCGCATGCAATAAATCCGGATTGCTCTTTTCTGCCTTACTGATAGATAAGCCGTTTTTCTTGCATATAGACAGTTTTTTGTCATTGCTGATACATTTTGCATTATCATGCAACAAACCGGCTAAATGAGCCTTGTACGTATCCACACCATAGCGCATGGCCAGACAGGCTGCTGTGTCAGCGACAGATAAAGAATGAAGATATCGTTTTGGTTCTAAAGTCTTTTCCAGCTTTTCACAAATATTTCTGGCATAGCTGGCATAATTTGTAGAATCAGACATCCTCTTCACTTCTTTCATATAAATGATTCTTGGAAATAAAATCAATGACGGAATCAGGAAGCATATAACGAACAGACTTGCCTTCTGCTACATATTCTCTAATCTGTGTAGATGAAATATCTACTCTTTTGGCATTTAAGATGCAAATATTTGCTTCATATTTTCCTTTTAAGTAAGCAATCTGTTTTTCCAAGCCTTCTTTATCACAGTCATCACGCACTGCTACAAGTAAAGTACATTCTTTCATTAATCGATCCGGATATTTCCATTTTTCGATTTCCAATAATGAATCCGCACCCATAATAAAATAATATTCTACACCCGGGTTGTGGGACTTTAATTCTTCGATAGTTTCGTAGGAATAAGAATTACCTTCCCTATCGATTTCAATAGTAGATAAAGCAAAATCAGGGTTACTTTCAATTGCCATACCTGTCATAGAAACACGTTTATTCTTTGGTAATACCTTGGTTGATTCTTTGAGCCAAGGTGTTCCGCTCGGTACAAATAAAATTTCATCCAGTTCAAAGGTTTCTAATGCACTCTGCGCTAATAATAAATGTCCGTAATGAATTGGGTCAAAAGTTCCGCCCATAATTCCGACTTTTTTGCTCATTTTATCTAATCCCTTTCTGTTAAGTTCAAACATCCTATTACTTATTTCGGCAGCATAATCTTTGGATTATCTTTATCCGGTTTATATAATACGATTTTTTTACCGATTACCTGAACTACCTGAGAATGTGTTCGATCAGCTAAAACATTTGCAATTTCCTTTGGATCATCAAAGCAGTTTTTTAATACAGCTACTTTAATAAGTTCCTTGTTGTTAAATGCTTCGCCGACAGCTTCTGTTACTTCCGGAGTCAGGCTGGATTTTCCGATTTGAAAAATCGGATCAATATTCATAGCAAGGGATTTTAAATATGCTCTTTGTTTACTTGTCATTGGTATATCTCCCATATATTTATTGTTTTGATTCTATATAATAGTTAATTTTCATTTCCACATTTATTATAACTATTATTTGTAATAATCAAAAGAAAGTCCATACATACGAACGGTATCTCCGTCCTTGATTCCAAGTTCTTCTAACTGTTTTAAGATTCCCTGATCTTTCAGGAAATTTTGGAAGAAACGGAAGCCTTTTTCAGATTCCAGGTTTGTATAACCGAGCATCTTTTCAATCTTCGGACCTTCTACCACATATTCATCAGCATCTTCATCATAGCATACTGTAAATGGTTCTGAAAGCTCCTGTGTTTCAAGTTCAGGGAAATATTCCTGTTCAAAGATAATTGGCTTATCATCCATATTCTGTAAAAGTCCCTGGATTTCATATAATAATTCTTTTAAATTCTTTCCGCTTACAGCTGAAATCGGCATTACCTTAATGCCTTTTGGCTCAAACTCTTTCTTTAAAGCCGAAATGACTTCATTTTCATCACCGTAAATTGCATCAATTTTATTTGCTGCGATAATCTGAGGTTTATTTAAAAGAGATGCATCATATGCTTCTAATTCTTTGTTAATGGCATGAATATCTTCAATTGGGTCACGTCCCTCTGTAGAAGCAGCATCTACCATATGAACAATCACTTTTGTTCTTTCGATATGTCTCAGGAACTCATGTCCGAGACCGATTCCTTCTGAAGCACCTTCGATAAGTCCCGGAATATCAGCAATTACAAAGCCCTGTCCGCCATCCATATCCACAACACCTAAATTTGGATTTAAAGTGGTGAAATGATAATTGGCAATCTTTGGTTTTGCATTGGTTACTCTGGACAAGAATGTAGATTTACCGACATTTGGAAATCCGACCAGTCCTACGTCTGCAATCACTTTAAGCTCTAACAATACTTCAAGTTCCTTGGCAGGCTGACCCGGCTGTGCATACTTTGGTGCCTGCATAGTAGATGTTGCAAAGTGCTGATTACCGGCACCTCCTCTACCACCTTTTAATATCATAAACTTGCGCATGTCACCGGACATATCCGCAATGATTTTTCCTGTGTTTAATTCTTTGATTATGGTTCCTTCCGGTACCTTTAAAACAATATCGCTACCATTTTTACCGCGGCAGTTTTTCTTTCCGCCTTCTTCACCGTGTGTAGCTTTAAAATGATGAGTATGACGATATTCGGTCAGGGTATTTAATCCTTCGTCTACTTCAAAGTAAACGCTTCCTCCGTCACCGCCGTCACCACCATCAGGACCACCATCAGGAACATATTTTTCACGACGAAAGGATACATGTCCGTCGCCGCCTTTTCCGCTTCTTAAATAGATTCTGGCTCTATCTGCAAACATATTTATTCTCCAAAAATATAAAAAACAATGGGTGTATTAAGTCAATGGTAAATAAAGAAAAGAAAGAGCTTCAAACGAAAAGCGTTTGAAGCTCCTTACAATTTCGAATTAGTCTTCTACTGGATATACGGAAGCCTGCTTTTTATCTCTTCCTTTTCTTTCGAATCTAAGTACTCCATCAACTAATGCAAATAATGTATCATCGCCACCACGACCTACATTAACGCCCGGATGAATCTTTGTACCACGCTGTCTGTATAAAATATTACCAGCTTTAACGAACTGTCCGTCAGCTCTCTTAGCACCTAATCTCTTTGATTCAGAGTCTCTACCGTTCTTTGTAGAACCAACTCCCTTTTTATGAGCAAAGAATTGAAGGTTTAAGTTTAACATGAGTTACACCTCCTCGGTTTTCATTCTTACATATTTTTTGTAAGTTTTTGATAATTGAGATAAACCTAATATCATGGATTCAATCAATAATAAAGAATCATGTGATGGATTTTCATCAAGCATAAGCTTCATGTATCCGTCTTCTTCGTTTTCTTCATAAGAAAAGAAATCATCGGTTAAGGTTTCAATGGAATTAATGGTATTGGTTACCAACATGGAAACTGCAGCACACACAATATCATAACCACTGTCGGCATAACCGGAATGACCTTTTATTTCGAATCCTTTATGATTACCCTGTTTATCATCAAAAATAGTTACGTTTGTCATATTAATCCTGCATAAAATTAAGCGTTAATCTTTTCAATTTTAACCTTAGTGTATGCTTGTCTATGACCGTTTTTCTTGTGATAACCTGTTTTTCTCTTATACTTGTAAACGATAACCTTTTTGCCTCTTCCCTGAGCTACTACTGTAGCGCTAACTGAAGAATTAGCAACGTCGCTACCAACCTTAAGGCTAGAATCGCTTACTGCAAGAACCTGGTCAAATGTTACAGTAGCACCTTCTTCAGCTTCGATCTTTTCTACAAAGATAACATCGCCTTCAGAAACTTTATACTGTTTTCCACCTGTTGCAATAATTGCGTACATAGGGCACCTCCTATTTATTTACTCGCTAACTACGGTGATGCATAGGCATACTTATACCTCGTTATGCGGCATACTCAGATATAATAACACCCTCTTATTTATCTGTCAACATTATTTTCATGTGTTTTTATAAAATGATAGACAGCAAACTGACTTCTGGAGGAAAACTCTTCTGTTTTGAGCATTTCCTTTAGCTCATCTACCGAATAAAAAGCCGGTTTAATCTTTTCATTATCAGAAGTATGATCCTCAAAATCTCCCTCTGCTTCTAAAATGGCAATTTGTGTTTTTACATCACTGAAACCGACTGCTGCAAAACTGGCCGGTAATATGGTATCAATCTTTTTTACCTTTAGTCCGGTTTCTTCATAAAGCTCTCTTTCAATGCACTGTTCTATGGTTTCGTTTTCTTCTTTCATCCCTGCACAAAGATTATAAATATCTTTATTGACTGCCATGCGAAACTCTTTTAAAAGGAGCATTTTATTTCCTTGATAAGCTACTATCGATACACCGCTGACTTTTTGTCCGATTTCCTGTGGATTTTCGATTTCTGTACGGCTTACCATTTCAAATTTCTTTTCTCTGCCGGCCTTATTTAAATAGGTCAGCTCGTAGTTCTTTAAAAACTTACCGTCTTTAATTTTTTCAAAATTAACTAATTTCATATTTCGTTCCAATCCGGTTTTAAAATCTCATACAGCGGAGCTCTGGTTTTCTTTCTGGTCAGTTCAAATAATCCCAGTTTTGTCCTTTCAACAACGACAGTCTCTACGCTATCACCTTTTACGAGCTGTTGCAAATTAGTCATGAGCTGCTGATTGTGTGCTTCTGACTCCATATTGATAAAATCTATCATAATGATACCGCTGAGATTTCGTATTCTGAGCTGTTTTGCAATTTCCCTGGCAGCTTCTATGTTAATCTTATAATAGCTTTCTTCTTTTTCTTTTCCTTTTATAGCCTTTCCGCTGTTTACATCAATGACTACCATTGCTTCTGTAGGTTCAATAATCAAAAAGCCTCCGCTTTTAAGCCAGACTTTTCGAGCCAAAGCATCCTTCATTTGATTTTCAATGGCATAGAGGCTGCAAAGAGAAAGCTGCTTATCCTCATATAGCCTCAGCTGATATTTTTCATTTTTTAAGACCTCAGAATCAGATAAAAGCTGATAAATTGCCTGATCATCTGTAATAATTTCAACCTGATCCTGATAATATAAATTCTTGGCTATTTGAATGTAAAAGGAATCTTCCTCATAAAGTTTGGAATAAATACATCGTTTATCACAAATGCTGACTACATCTGTAGCCTTGTGAAATAAATCATGTAAATCCTTGGATAAAGTTTCATCTGATAAAGTTAGTGCATTGGTTCTGACAATCATACCGTAGCTTTGTAAAAAGACGTCAATTTCACCAAATACTTCACCTACAATACAGCTAAGCTTTTGCCAAAGTAAATCCTTTTGCTGCGGTGTGAATTTCTTGGAATAATGAATCCCGTGTGAAAAAGGCATCAAAACCAGAGAATCGCTGGAAAATGAAATATCGGTGGTAAGTACCGGCTCTTTTGTCTTTACCGCTTCTTTTTCAATCTGTATAACCAGCTCATCACCGGCTTTTATTTCTTTTCTGTCACCGCCGGTTAATCTGGCTTTGACTTTGATTCCTTTCAGTGGTAAAAACCCGTTTTGACCATCCATAAAGGTAACAAAACAGGCATCTATATTGGGAACTACGTGAGCCACCTTACCTACAAATACATCGCCGATATGATAAGGCATTGGATTGTTCAGCTTTACATCATATAAAGTTGTATCGTCACATAAAAAAGCTGCCTCATATGAATGATATGAGGTCAGCAATAATTTCTTGTTTGGCATGAATTAAAAATCCTTTCCAACATAATCAAGAGGAGCAAAGGTATGCTCATTTACTTTGATTATTTTTGGATTCTTTGCTTTTATTTTACCCAGATCTAAATAGGTATCTTCTCTGGTAATTAAAAAGTCAAATTCTCCGGCCTGTTTCCGGCAATATTCATATAAAGCATTCATAACAAAGGATGGTTTGATATTTCCGCTGCTCGAAGCATTTAATAAAAGAGAAATCGTCTGATCCTTTTCACTATAGCTGTATGAATATACAAATTCTTTTAAGTTAAAGGTCTTTACACTCTTTTTGGTTTCCTTGGTTACCATGATTTCATCCTGAGCAAAGAAATTATCAATTTGACCAAATAGGTCAAAATCAGGTTCGTAGCCAGGTCTGAAACGAACTGTATATAATCCGGCAGCTACAGAAGCCATCGCATTTTCTACGCCGTCTTCAAGGAGTGTAACAGAAAGAATATCAATTCCTTCTACCATTTTTTCATTTAAAGCATCCTTGATTTGCTTTGCATCGGTTATGCTGTCTACACCAATATCAAAGTATTCTCCATTGGAAAACACTCCAACTCCTAAAGGCTGCGCAAACGACATAATCTGATGCGGACTAAAGCCTGTTGAATAAGAAATATCAATTTCAGCTCTTCTTATCGCCTTTTGAAAATATCTCATGATATCCAAATGTCCGATAAAGACCATAGCCCCATATTTTGAAAATTTAATACGTAATTTCATATATATAATCCTTAATATTAGCTTATTTACCGGTTTTCTCTTCTAAACATACGCCGCATTTATATTTGAGTGCACCGCATCCCTGGCAGGCGCCGCGACAGTTCAAAGAAATGGTTTCTGCCTGTGCTTTTTTCCATTCTCTTAATAAAAATTCTTTGGTAACACCACAGTTTAAGAAATCCCACGGGAAGATTTCATCATCATCACGCGCTCTGGTGGTATAGAAATCTACTGACAAACCACATTCATCCATAGTTTCCATCCAAATATCATTTTTATAGAATTCACTCCAAGCATCAAAGATACAACCTTTTTCATAAACCTTGGCAATTACCTGACTGAGTCTTCTGTCGCCTCTGGCTAAAATACCTTCCAGTACCGAAACATCTGCTTCATGATAGTTATATTTGATACTCTTTTGATTGAGCTGACTTCTGATGGCATCTTTTACGACATGAGCTTTATCAAGAAATTCTTCTTTGGTACTCATGCTCGCCCATTGGAATGGGGTAAATGGCTTTGGTACAAAAAATGAGGTACTGGTTGTAATCTGAACCTTTCCCTGTCTCTTTTCCTTTGGTACCGTTTCATAGTATACCTTGGCAATTTCATTGGAAAGAATAGCAATACCTTCCATATCTTCTTTGGTTTCTGTCGGAAGTCCCAGCATAAAATACAGCTTAACCTTGCTCCAGCCACCTTCAAAAGCCTCTCTGGCACCGTTTAAGATCACTTCGGTAGTCAGTCCTTTATTAATAACATCTCTGAGTCTTTGCGAACCTGCTTCCGGTGCAAAGGTCAAAGAACTCTTCTTTACATCCTGAACCTTACTCATAACATCGAGTGAAAACGCGTCAATACGAAGAGAAGGAAGCGAAATATTAATTCTCTTTTTCTGGCATTCATCAATTAAATAATCAATTAATTCTGCGAGCTGTGAATAATCACTCGAGCTTAAAGACGACAACGAAATTTCTTCATGTCCTGTATTTGCGAGCATTTGTCTGGCATATTCTTTTAATACTTCTACATCCTTTTCACGAAGCGGTCTGTAAAGCTGACCGGCCTGACAGAATCGACATCCTCTGATACAACCACGCTGAATTTCCAATACAACACGGTCCTGCGTCACCTTGATAAAAGGAACTACAGGGTGTGTCGGATATACAGCATCTGAAAGTTCAATAACCATTTCTTTTTCAATGGTTCTGGGTACATCCTCGTAAATCGGATCAAAGCTCTGAATACGTCCGTCTTCAAAATAAGAGACGGTATATAAAGCCGGACAATAAATACCCGGAAGTTTTCCTGCTTCATGTAAAAAGTCAGCTCTGGACATTCCGTCTTTTTTTGCCTTTTTATATAAATCAATTAATACGCGATACTGTGTTTCACCCTCGCCGATATAGAATAAATCAAAGAATTCAGCAATCGGTTCCGGATTATAAGAACAGGGTCCTCCTCCGATAACAATTGGAGTTTCCCAATCATTTCGATCCTTGGCCCAAATCGGAATCTTGGCCAGGTCTAAAACCTGCAAGATATTGGTATAACACATTTCATATTGCAGCGTAATACCCAGGAAATCAAAATCCTTGACAGGATCCTGAGATTCCATAGTAAAAAGAGGTATGTTTTCTTTACGCATTACCTCATCTAAATCCACCCATGGGGAATATACTCGTTCACACCATACATCATCATAGCGATTAAACATATCATAAAGAATCTGAATACCCAGATGTGACATACCAATTTCATAAACATCCGGAAAACACATAGCAAAACGGACCTCGATATCCTTTAGATCCTTCATGACAGAGTTTACCTCACCGCCGATATAACGTGCCGGTTTTTCAATTTTTAATAGGATTTCATCCTTAAGCATTAATTTTCTCATAGCATAATGTATAAATTATTTTTAGTTCTTTCATTTTTGATTTACATATTCTTGATTTGATTTATGATATCCTGAATTTCATTGTTCGAATCAGTCAATGTTTGCAAAGCCTTTTCAATCAAATCTGCTTTCTTTTGGTTTTCATCTCGGATAACTGCTTTCATTTCCTGTTTCATAGGAATAAGATCACGGTAAAAACAGCTATAGCTTCCTGTATGACAGGCTGCACCAATCTGTTTTACCTTGGCAAGTAAAGTATCGTTATCACAGTCGATGGAAAGCTGCTTTACATACTGGAAATGACCACTGGTAAGTCCTTTGATCCAAAGCTCATTTCGACTTCTGGAATAATAGGTCATCTTCTTGGTTTTCAATGTGGTAAGATAAGCTTCCTCATTCATATAAGCAACCATCAATACTTCATTGGTCATATAATCCTGAACGACTACGCAAACGAGTCCGTCAGGTCCTTTTTTCAGCTCTGAAAAAGGAATTAATGGTTCAAAACATTTGACAGGGATCCCATTTTCCTTGCAAATCGTTTTAAGTGCTGAAATCTCTTTTCGGTTTTCATTTACGATATTTCCGGAAATACCACATACATTTGGTTTTTCCATAATCATCAGCATTTTATCAAGTGAAATCTCCGGTAAATAGACGATACAAGGCAAGGTTGATGCACCGAGGCAGTTTTTAAGTGCCAATTCATCAATTAATATCAATGTATCTGCATACATTTCTAAAAGCGGCTTATTAATTACCAAATTATCTTCACTGGCGATAGTAACTGCTACGCTGACTTTGCCATATTCTAAAGAAACAGCTTCTATCATTTCCTGGCTGACTTCCTTGGCAAAATTTAAAACCACTTTGGAAGCACCATTTTCCATAACTGACTGAACATCAGCAATGCTGTTAATATTTCCGCCGGCAAAAACAGGGATATTTACTGTTTTGCATATTTCTCTCAGAATTTCATGAAAGTCCTCTTTATCCTTGATCTGGTCTGACAAATCAAAAACCAGCAAAGAATCAATATCACTTTCCTGATAGCTGAGAGCCAAATCAACCGGATTTTCATTTAAGACTGATAAATCCTTAAAGCTGTTTACTGCTTTTTTATTTTTAATATATATTGCTGCTACAAACTCTTTTTTTTCAATCATATGCATCCTATAAGCTTCCTTTTGTACTTAATACACCGTCTACTCTTTCATCATACCCGGTTGCCATATCAAGAGCCTTTCCAAATGCCTTAAACATAGCTTCAATTTTGTGGTGATCATTGATACCGCTTAACATTTTGATATGTAAATTCATTTCTGCATTTACGCATACTGCATAAAAGAATTCTCTGACCAGCTGAGTTTCAAGTTCTCCAACTTTTTCAGTCGCAAATTCAACATCCATATCAAAATATGGTCTTCCGCCCAGATCCAGGCTGCAAAGACAAAGTGCATCATCCATAGGAAGGATAAAATATCCGAAACGTTTGATTCCGGCTTTGTCACCTACTGCTTCTTTGATAGCCTGACCCAGTACAATACCGGTATCCTCTACGCTGTGGTGTCCGTCTACATGAAGATCTCCTTTGGTTAATACGTCGAGATCAAAGAAACCGTGCTTTGAAAAGCCTTCCAGCATATGATCAAAGAAGCCGATTCCTGTACTGATATTACTTTTTCCTTTTCCGTCAAGGTCCAGTTTAATTGTTATATCTGTTTCTTTTGTTGCTCTTTTTTTATCACTAATTCTTGCCATATCTACCTCCATAAATAAAGCGTATATTATTCAAAACGAACCTTAATGGAATTTTCATGAGCAGTTAAGCCTTCCATTCTGGCGAATAATTCAATATCCTTGTGTACTTTCTCGAGTGCTTCCTTGGAATAAGAAATAATACTTGATTTCTTGATATAATCGTCAACAGAGAGTGGTGAGAAGAATTTTGCTGTTCCATTGGTAGGTAATACATGGTTTGGTCCTGCAAAATAATCTCCGAGAGGTTCTGAAGAATAATTTCCGAGGAATATAGCTCCTGCATGACGGATCTTTGTCATAACCTCATATGGATTTTCAGTCAAGATTTCCATGTGCTCTGATGCAATTTCATTTGCTGCATCAATTGCATCTTCCATAGAATCCGCAACCAGAATATAACCATAGTTGTTTAAACTCTTTTCCATAATTTCTGTTCTGGATAATTCTTTTACAAACTTGTCTACTTCTACATTTACTTTTTCAGCCAGTTCCATAGATGTTGTAATTAAAATTGCAGATGCCAGTTCATCATGTTCTGCCTGTGATAATAAATCAGCAGCTACAAATCTAGGATTTGCTGTCTCATCTGCCAATACTAAAATTTCACTTGGTCCGGCAATGGAATCAATGCTGACATATCCGTAAACTGCTTTTTTTGCTAATGCTACGAAAATGTTACCAGGTCCTACGATTTTATCTACTTTTTGAATAGATTCAGTACCATATGCCAAAGCGGCAATTGCCTGTGCACCACCTGTTTTGTAGATTTCGTCTACACCGGCAATGCTGGCTGCTACTAATGTTCCAGGATTTACTTTTCCGTCAGGACCTGCAGGAGTAGTCATGATAACCTTTCCTACACCGGCAACCTTGGCAGGTACTACTGTCATAAGGGTTGAACTCGGATATACCGCTTTACCACCCGGAACATAAACACCAACGCTGTCCATAGGAGTGATTTTCTGTCCTAAAATACTTCCGTCAGGTCTGGTATCTATAAAGCTGACTCTTTTCTGTTTTTCGTGAAAAGCTGCAATGTTGTCACGTGCTGATTTCATGACACGGATAAATTCATCATCAATCAAAGTAAAAGCTTCATCGATTTCTTCCTGAGTTACCTTGAAGTTACTTTCATTTAAATCATTTTTATCAAATTTTTTTGCATATTCAAATAATGCTTTGTCTTTGTTAGTTTTTACATTCTGAATAATTTCAGCAACTACTTCTTCATACTGTCCGTAGTTATTTGGACTTCTCTTTAACAAGTCATTTAATAGACTTTCCTTGGTATCCTGTGTTAATTTGACAATTCTCATGATAAACGCTCCTTAATCTGCGAAATAATCTTTTTAATTCGATCTGCTTCCATCTTCATACTTACCTGATTTACAATCATACGTGCGGATAATGGGCAAATTTCTTCTAAAACTTCCAAACCGTTTTCCCTCAAAGTAGAACCGGTTTCTACGATATCTACAATAACATCTGATAATCCGACAATCGGTCCGAGTTCAACAGAACCGTTTAATTTGATGATATCTACAGTCTGATGCTTCTGATTGTAGAAATAATCCTTGGCAATGTTTGGATATTTGCTGGCTACACGAATCATCTCATGATGCTGTAAAAGTTCTTTGGCACTCTTTGGTCCGCATACACACATTCTGCATTTTCCAAAGCCTAAATCCAACACTTCATAGGCTCTTCTCTGTTCTTCTAATAAAGTATCTTTTCCTACAACACCGATATCTGCTGCACCATATTCTACATAAGTAGGTACATCCGGGCCTTTTGCGAGGAAGAATTTAAGCTTTAATTCTTCATTTACAAAAATCAGTTTTCTGGAATCTTTATCTTTCATTTCTTCACAGGTGATTCCGATTTCCTCTAAAAGGCTCAGGGTTTGTTTAGCTAAACGACCTTTTCCGAGAGCAAAGGTCAAATAACGCATTTCTTCGTTCATGTTCTATCTCCTTTATTGTCACGACTCTGTTTTCATCGTGGCCATCCGTAATATTCTTTCTTAATACTATCTTATTTCATCAAATCACTTAATTCTGCATTATCAACCGGAAGTGCATTTCCTGCAGTTACATCATAGGTTAATACCTTTTCCTCTGCATTTAAGTAATAAATCTTTGCACACATATTGGCTCCGGCATAGGTAATATAGTCTTCCATTGATTTGCCCTGAGCAAACATAACACATTCTACAGCTCTTTCTTTGGTTCTTAAATGATCTGCGAGCTTCATAGCCTTCATGGCCATGGATTTATCATATAAAAGATAAGAAATATAAGCAGTATTCTTTGGCTCTAAGCCCTGACTCTGAAGTGCAATCATTAAATCATCCACTAAAATAACAAATCCGACTGCAGAAGCATCTTTTCCGTAATGAGATAAGAGCTTATCATATCTACCACCCTTTAAGATGGCATCACCAACACCATATGTATACGCTTTAAAAATAATACCTGTATAATAGTTGTATTTACTAACCATACCAAGGTCAAAGGAAATGTATTTGTCATCACCTAATTCCTTGAGCATTTCATATAAGTTTTCAAGACGTTTCACTGCCTTTAAGCTTCTTTCGTTTGTTACAAGTTCTTTGGCTTCACTTAAGCATTCAAAACTTCCGAAAAGCTCAGTTACCTTAAGAAATGCCTGTGCCTTATCCTTGTCAATTCCGCTTGAAAGCATGAGCTC
Organism: Lachnospiraceae bacterium; assembly: GCA_045643145.1. GTDB lineage: Bacteria > Bacillota > Clostridia > Lachnospirales > Lachnospiraceae > SVFI01. The sequence goes on from JAZUKG010000082.1 coordinate 15,062, forward strand.
TTCAATTCCAAAATAATTCTTTTCAGAAATCAAATCACGAACATTGCTTTCGAGTTCTTCATCGAGACCTGCTTCTTCGCAAAGTCCCTTAAAGAAATCAATTTCACCGATACTGATTTGGAACTGAGTTAATCCGCTTTCTTTCAGGGATTTTACAGCCAAATGAATCAGTTCTGCATCTCCCGATTTAATATCTGCACCAATCAGCTCCACACCTGTCTGAGTGGTTTCTTTTAATTTACCCTGAAGATTGCTGGTATTGGTAAAAGTGTTACCCACATATGCAAAACGAACAGGAATATCTTCTTCCATAAAATATTTCGCAGCGCATCTTACCATAGACGGTGTAAAGTCAGGTCTCAGTACCAGGGTATTTCCTTCTTTATCAAAGAATTTATAAAGCTCATTACTTTTGGTTGTACCGATTTCCTTGCTGAATACATCAAAAAATTCAAAGGTAGGAGTCTGAACATTTTTATATCCAAATGCTTCAAAACTCTTTAATAATTTCTTCTGTACCTTGTTTTTCTTACGAAGTTCATTTCCGTATATATCTCGAACACCTTCCGGTGTATGAATCAATTTAATTCCCATTTTTAATCTCCTTAAGTTTGTTTTACTTTATCACTGTAAAGTGCTAATTCGCTACCATGCTAACACGATAAACAAGTCATAGTATACACATTTGTTACAGTCTTGTCAAATATCTTTTTCTCTCTCGTTTAAATCCACCTGAATCATATCCAGATAAGGGGTAAATACGCCCTGTTTTTTCGGTAAAGTATATAAATCAAGTTTTAATTCATCCATACGAAAGCTTTTACGTCCACCGTTTTGACATCTGTCCCAAAATACCTTTAAATCACGAAACGGCAGATAATACATAAAATCTTCACCGGTAAAGTATATCAGGAAAAAAGCAACGCCTTGCTGCTTTTCAAAATCTTCCATAAATTCAACCTGATGTGCATGAATGTTTTGAAGTGAAAAGGTAGTTGTGGCACATTCTTTTGCATCAAAGCATACAGGAATTCCCTGAACACTACCGATATAATCGACAGTACTCTTTTGATCAAAATAAGCCAGTGTAATATGTCTGTTTTCTTTATCTATCTTTATAGGTGTTATAGGGGTCGGAATCTTTTGAATCAATGCCAGTCCATGTTCCCGGTATATTTCATTGGTTCGATTGACTAAATCTTCTAAGGCAGATCCTCTCAGTCCCCTGGAATTCCATGTTGCCATACTTTACAAATCCTCAGCTATTAAAAAGTTTTCAAATTCTTTTGGCTTGGGTGCCAGGAAGGTTTTATTTGACAAATCACATAAAGCCCCCTCTATATCAGGAAAGGTCACTGTATTGGCATGTAAAAGCTGATGCTGTATTCCAAACTCGGCTTTTACTCTGTCATTTACCTTTTTAATTCCGTATTTGGTATCACCGACTAACGGATATCCTAAATAGGATAAATGTGCTCTGATCTGATGTGATTTACCGGTGATCAGATCCACCTCACACAGAGTAAAACTTCTGTTATTTTTAATTGGTGTAATGAGTGTCTCAATTTGTGCAGCGCCTTCTTTTGGGGTATCAAATATCTGAACCTGATTATTGGCTTTATCCTTGAGTAAGTAAGCCTTGTGATGTATTTCTTTCTTTAAAACATGATTTACAACACAATGATATCGTTTGGTCAGTGTTCGGTCTTTAAGCATTTGATTCATCGTCGATAAACCAATCTGACTTTTTCCTAAAATAACCAGCCCTGAAGTATTTCTGTCAAGTCTGTTACAAATAGATGGTTTAACGGTATGATACTTCCCAGCATCTAATACCTTTTGATTCACTAAATATTGTAAAAACAACTCATTTAAGGAAATATCACTATCCTTTGCCTTTTGAGACAGCATATTTACAGGTTTATTATAAAAAAGCACATGCTCATTTTCAAATAGGATTCGTTTCGGATTAAGTGCCGTCTTTGCAAAAAATAATGGCTTTTCAGAAACAGTATTTCCTGCATTTGTAATACCGGAAAACTTTTCAAAGGTTTCATCAGAAAAGAAGAAATTCACCTTATCTCCCTTTTTGATAGTTATATTTTCATCCGCCTTTTTTCCGTTCAGAGTAATATTCTTTTTTCGAATCATTTTATGAACAAAGGCAGAACCTGCATTGGGTAAAACCTTCATGCAAAACTTAAAAAACTTTTGACCTTCCTGGTCAGTCGATATGATATATTCTTTCATGTTTATTCCTTTATATATCCATTGTCCTGGTAATATAGTATCCGAGTCGAATAAAGTGATTGATTATACTAATTATAATGAAATATCATGAATAATCTGCATGATTTCAGCTTCTTTTTTCAATTCCTCATCCTCAGAAAGCTGATGGAATCTTTGTATAAAGCCGTTAAGTTGTGTCATACCTTTAGCATCCGCAGCGATACCTTCTTTTTTGATATAGCTTTCCATATGTTTTTCCAGCGTTTCAGCCTGCGAATTTTTTAACTCATGATAAAATACCACCTGATTATTTTTTACAAATAACACCGGAACCTCAAAGGTTTCTTCATAAGTAGTAAACACATTATCAAAAGAAAGATATGGTGTATTTACTTCTTTTGTTACCTGATCAAATATATCTTTTTTTGTACCATGACTTTTTAAAAACATAAACATAAGCACTGCACTTTTGCTGGCAGGAAGCATTCCGAGAACAGCTACAACTGTCAACAGATTCATTTTAGAATGAGTCATATACATGCCTGCAAAGAATAATGCAAGAGGTACCAAAAAGAAAAGACAAGTCTTAATAACCTGATATTTTTTCTGATATGCCAGATATCCAAAGTTTCCTTTACTTTTTCCTGCGTGATTGATTACCTGATTTGTTTCCTGTTTCATTTCTGTTCTTTCCGTTTCTTATATGAGTGGATTTCTTATTATCAAATTTTTTATTTCCGGATTTTTTATTCCCTGATTTATTATCGGACTGACTGTTTGCAGCCTGTTTTTTAGTCTGACTGATTTTGGATTTCCCGGTTTTCATTTTTGCATTTTTATCACCGTGATTTTTGTCTTCCTTCCATTTCCTTGGCGGAATCAGACAATGCTTGTCAAAACCGATTAAATCCTCTCTATGAGCCTTTAACAAAGCTTCCTTTACCAAATCATAGTTGGCAGGGTCTCTGTATTGAATCAGGGCTCTTTGCATAGCCTTTTCATGCGGATTCTTTACGACAAATACCCGAGACATATCCCTCGGATCAATACCTGTATAATACATTACCGTCGACATGGTAGACGGAGTCGGATAAAAATCCTGTACCTGCTGAGGCAGATAGCCTAAATCTCTGACATATTCTGCCAGTTCGATAGCTTCCTTTAATGTAGATCCCGGATGTGAGGACATCAGATATGGTACTACAAACTGTTTTAATCCTCTTTGTTCATTTTTCTTTTCGTAGCGTTTTAAGAATCTTTCAAAAACCGCATTTTCCGGTTTCCCCATTCTGGATAAAACAGCATCTGAAATATGCTCCGGAGCGACCTTTAACTGACCACTGATATGATGATCAATAAGTTCATCAAAAAATGTTTCATCACTGTCAGCCAACAAATAATCAAAACGAATACCGGAACGAATAAATACCTTTTTCACTCTCGGCAAGCTACGAAGCTTTCTCAAAAGGGCTACATAGTCTTTATGACTGACTTCCATATTTTTACATGGCTGCGGGAATAAGCACTGTTTATTTTTGCATACACCATGCTCTAACTGCTTTTTACAAGCGGGTGCTCTAAAGTTTGCGGTCGGACCACCTACATCATGAATGTATCCCTTAAAGTCTTTATCCTCTGTCATAAGCTTGGCTTCTTCAAGTATTGATTCATGACTTCTGACCTGAATAATACGTCCCTGATGAAAAGTAAGAGCACAAAAGCTGCATCCGCCAAAACATCCTCTGTTACTGATAAGTGAAAACTGAATTTCTTTGGTGGCCGGAATACCGCCCATAGCATCATAAACAGGATGTGCTCGTCTTTCATACGGCAGAGAATATACTCTGTCCATTTCCTCCACTGTCAAAGGTTCAGAAGGAGGATTTTGTACGACATAAACCTGATGCGGATATTCTTCCACCAGCATTTTTCCTGTAAATGCATCTGTATTATCGTATTGAATTTTAAAGCTCTTGGCGTAGCTTTCTTTATCCGCCTGCATTTGTTCATAAGTAGGCAGAATAATTTCATCATAAAAAATGTCTTTCGTACGGGTCTTTACCACAGTACCTTTGATATATGTAATATCCTTAACATCCATGCCGCTATCGAGGGCATTGGCAATCTCTACAATGGATTTTTCACCCATACCATAAGATAAAATATCTGCACTGCTGTCTAAAAGAATCGAACGTTTAAAACTGTCAGACCAATAGTCATAATGCGCCAATCTGCGTAGGCTGGCTTCTATACCACCTATAATGATTGGTATGTTTTTATATTTTTTTCGAATCAGATTACTGTATACTACTGTGGCATGATCCGGTCTTTTTCCAATCTCACCGCCCGGTGTATACGAATCCATACTTCTTCTTTTCTTGGAAACAAAATAATGATTTACCATTGAATCCATATTTCCGGAAGATACGATAAATCCCAGTCTCGGAGTACCTAAAGCTTCAATACTGCTTTCATCCTTCCAATCCGGCTGAGAAATGATACCTACGGTATATCCGTGAGATTCCAATACTCTGGAAATGATAGCCGGTCCAAAAGACGGATGATCGACATACGCATCACCGATGACATAAACAAAATCCAGCTGTGCTATATGCAGTTTTCTCATATCCTCTTTGGAAATAGGCAAAAAACTCATAAATTATTTTACTCCCAGTTTCATACATTCATCTGTTGTTAATGCTCTGAATTCTCCCTTATTTAAACTCAAATCCAGGCTCACTGCTCCGATTTGAAGACGTTTTAAATAATCTACTCTGACTCCGTTTTTTTGAAGCATTCTCTTTACCTGATGGAAACGCCCCTCTGTGATTACCAGAATTCCTTTTACATCAAAATCAGATAAGAATTCCTCTTCGTTTAACAACAAATTTTCTACTTCTGTTATCTTAATATCTAAAACATGATTCTCTGAATCAAATTGAAGTGATTCTTTACTGTTTTCTCTTTGATTTTGCCACATTAAAAAGGCAGGCAGTGTATCCTTTTCATCTCCGATATCAAACCCGGATTTCATCCTATCAAAGGTTTCAGCTATGAACTGACCGCTACCTTCAAAATAATAATATTTATTCACGTGTTTTTTAGGACTGATTAATTCATGACAAAAGCCGCCGTCGTTGGTAACCAGTAGTAGGCCCTCGGTATCTGCATCCAGTCTTCCTACCGGAAACAGATCATTTTTACCGGTTGATTTAAAATAATCCAGTACCGTGGTTTCGCGGTCTTTGGTAGCACTTACGCAGCCCATCGGCTTATAAAACATGTAGTAAACGTATTGCTCATAGCTAACTTCTTTGCCGTCATAACAAACAATATCATTATCTTTCACATGATAGCCCGGATCCTTGGCAATTTCGCCGTTAACCGTTATTTTGTTTTTCTTTATCTCCTGCTTTACTTCAGAACGTGTTAGCGTGGTACAGGAGGTCAAATATTTATCTAATCGGATATTTTTCATAACTTACTTTTATTCATAAAAATAATATTTCAACATAAAATTCTAACTAATCTATTATATACTATTTCTTTATATTTTGGGGTATTTTTGTGAAAAACAATATGAAAAATCTATGGGTTTCTGCGCTTTTAGCAATTGTCCTCTTCCTTTTTTATTTTAATCCTGCTTTATTTTTTCAAAATGCATATGAAGGACTGACGCTTTGGTATGAAACAATGATCTGTTCTCTTTTCCCGATGATGATGATTATGAACCTTTTACAAAAAAGCGGCTATTATCAGTTTTTGATTCAGCCTCTGTATTATTTACAAAGAAAGTTATTTTCACTTTCCAAAGAAGGAACCTTTGTTTTATTCTTTGGTTTTTTCGGAGGATTTCCACTGGGTATTCGACTTTTGACCAACCTGTACAAAGAAAATAAACTTTCAAAGCAAGAGGCAGAATATCTGTTATGCTTTGCTTCTCCTCTGGGTCCCGTATATTTAAATTCCTATGTATTTGAAAAAATATATCCTCAATCCGATAAACTATGGCCTATTGTGTATTTTTATTCAATACCGCTATTTTATGGACTGCTATTAAATAGGATAAATCAGCGAAAAGCGATAATAAATGTAAAACAGAGTATGCCAGATATTTCAAACAGTTCAAATACATTAAATACACCTTCCCTTGTCAGCATTTTGCCGTCAGCTGTAAAAGAAGCATTAATACAAATCGCAATGCTGGGCGGATATATGTGTTTCTTTAACAGTTTAAAAAGTGTATTATCCTTTTCCTTTTGGTTGTCTGCCTCAATGGAAGTAAACCAGGGACTATTAAGTATACAAAAACAACTATCAAACAGTCGTTATTTTGCGCTGTATGTTTATGCATTACTTACTTTTCAAGGCTTTTGTTGTATGTTTCAGGCCTTGTCTATATTAGATGAGACGGATTTAAGCAGGCAAAAATATATGCTGCATAAAATAATATTATGCAGCATAGTTATTTTTCTTTTCGTATGTATATATTGTTTTTTAGATTAGATAGTATCCAGAGTCTGTGTTAATGCATCCTCTAAATCACCAAAGTTATCTTCAACCGGTGCAGCTTCTTCCTGTGGGTAGAGAGCAGCTCTGTTATTCTGAATCTTAGTAATATCTTCATTTAACTGAGTAATCAGCTTGTCATAATTTAATGCTGCTACATCAACCGCATGGCTTAATTTGTTTTCCATATCTCTGAGCTGAGCATCTGTATAATCAATTGCTGCCTGTCTCATAGCATTGGCTTCCATAACTGCCTGATCGAGAATTTCCTGAGCCTGTCTGGTAGCAGCTTCTACCATTTCATCTGCTCTGTCCTGAGCCTGCTGCATAATTTCGCTTTCGCTGACCAGTTCATTGGTATGAATAGCAGCTTCATTGATTAAAGCATCAGCTTTTTGTCTCGCATCATTTAAAATAGCATCACGATTGCTGATAATTTTCTGATATCTTTTGATTTCATCCGGAGTCTTCATACGAAGATCACGAAGTAATTCTAAAATTTCATCTCTATTAACCAAGATTACCTCTGATGAAAGCATTTTTGGCTTACAGCTTTCAATATAATCCTCGATTTCATCAATTAACTGTTCAATTTTTGTACTCATAGACTATTTGCTCCTTCTTATCCTTTTTGAATTCCATATTTGTTATATACCATTGGGACAACAAAATCAGGAACGCATTCACTGATATCTCCCCCGAAATACGCAATTTCTTTCACACTGGAAGAACTTAAATAAGAATATTCCAGCGATGTCGTCAAGAACATGGTATCCAGCTGATCTTTTGACAATTTTTTGTTTGTCTGAGCAATCTGAAGTTCATATTCAAAATCCGTAATGGCACGAAGTCCTCTGATTACCAAATGAATGTCTTTTTCCTTGGCATAATCAATCAAAAGACCACTAAAACTATCGATTTCGACATTCTTTAAATCCTTAGTCGCTTCCTTCAACATCATAACACGTTCTTCTACAGAAAACAATCCGGTTTTATGGACATTGTGAAGTACGACAACTGTCAATGTATCAAAATTTTTGGAAGCTCTTTCTATAATATCCATATGTCCCAGGGTAATCGGATCAAAGCTTCCGGAATAGATTGCTTTACTCATTGTACTCTCCCGTTATTCTATTTATTTTGCTTTTCTTGATACAAATACATGCTTGTTTGTTTTGTATATTTTTTCTTTTATTAAGTCATAACCCAGTGCATCTACATAAGATACATCTGTATCCAAGCTACATTCAAATACAATCAAAGTATCCTCATCAATAATGGTAGACATGGTTAAATACTCTAACACTCTTCTTTCCAGTTCCTTATTGTATGGCGGATCCATAAATACAACATCAAATTTGTGCTTGTATTCCAAAGACTGAAGAGCTACAAACGCATCTGTTTTACATACGATTGCCTGCTCTTTCATTTTTGTATGAACGAGGTTTTCTTCAATACATGCGAGTGCATTTTTATCATTTTCAACAAAGCATGCCATTTTAGCACCGCGGCTAAGTGCTTCAATACCGATACCACCGCTTCCGGCAAATAAATCCAGGAAATTAGCGCCGTATAAATCGGGCTGAAGCATATTAAACAAGGTTTCCTTTATTCTGTCAGAAGTAGGTCTGGTATGATCTCCCATAGGAGTTTTTAACAATAATCTTCTTGCACTACCTGCAATTACTCTCATAATTCTTTCCTTATCATTTAAACTCTAACTTTTACACCCTTGGAATCACGCTTTTGCAATTTAATTTTGCTAAGAGCAATATCCTTTTCTTTATAGGTGATTACCTGATCATCACCTATCTGGGTGTAATATACATCAGTTACCACATCATTACCGGACAATTTAATTCCGCGTACACCAACGGCCGCTTTTTTCTTTTCCGGAATTTCTTCTAAAGCAAATCTTAAAAAATATCCCTGCTCTGTCTGAAGCACAATATTTCTCTGTTCCTTGAGTACTTCAACACTGACTAATACATCTTCTTCGTTTAGCTTTGTCGCAGCTACTAAACGTTTACTAACGTCAAATTCGCCGCCGTCTACCACCTTGAGCATACCCTGCGAGGTAACAAAACAAAGTCTGTACAGATTGAGTTCTGACTGACTCGACACACAGATAATCTGCTCTTTGGAGGTATCGTAGGTACTGACATTATCAATCGGTACGGATTTATCTCTAAACTTACCAAACGGAAGGCTTTCCACCTTGATCGTATGGAGATTTCCGATATCTGTAAAGATACAAATTTTGCCGGTATTCTTACAAGGTACCACATATTTGCTTTCCGTATGAGCCGCTTCTTTATTTCGCTCATATGTAGCCATGTCAATTGTCTTGGCATAACCAAATTTATCCACCAGACAAATAACATCCATTTCCTCAACCTTCTTTTCTACAAAGACGGTCTGTTCTGTATTTTCAATGACTGTTTTACGTTCTTTTCCAAATTCCTTTTTAATCTGATCGAGATCATTGATGATCACCTGTGTCATAGAAGTATGGCTTTCCAAAATATCTTCATATCGATAGATATTAGCCATAGTCTCATCATAATCACGAACCAGGGCTTCAATTTCAAGACCGATTAATTTATATAAACGCATTTCCAAAATGGCATTTGCCTGTCTGTCGCTAAACATAAGCTGCTGCGCCATAATTCTGGATTCTTTGGATTTAAACTTGATTCCTTCGGTTTCACCCTCTACCAGACATTTTTTAGCCATCGCTCTGTCCTTGGAACCACGCAAAATTTCAATAATCAGATCGATTACATTGCAGGCTTTGATTAATCCTTCCTGAATTTCACGTTTTTCTCTTTCCTTGTTTAAAAGCGTGGTATATTTTCGTCTGGCAACCTCATACTGGAAGGTTACGCAGTGATGCATAATCTGCTTAAGACCCATAGTTTCCGGTCTGTCACCGGCTACTGCGAGCATGTTTACGCCAAAGGTATCCTCAAGCTTGGTCTTTTTGTAAAGCATATTAATAAAATGCTCTACATCTGCATCTTTTTTCAGCTCAATTACGATACGAATACCGTCTTTAGAAGACTGATTGGTAATATCCACGATATCATTGGTCTTTTTGCTTTCGGCAAGGGCCGCTACATCCAAAAGGAATCTGGAAATGTTACCACCAATCATAGTATAAGGGATTTCAGAAATTACCACATTTGTTTTACCGGCTTTTCCCTTTTCGATATCTACTTTTCCTCTGAGTCGAAGCTTTCCGCTTCCGGTTTCATAGATCTGTAACAATTCATCCTTGTTGCATACAATTCCGCCGGTAGGGAAATCAGGCCCCTGAATATAACGCATGAGTTCTCTGGTAGAAATCTCATTATCTCTCATATATGCCTTGGTCGCATCAATAACTTCTGCTAAATTGTGCGGCGGAATGGAGGTTGCCATACCTACAGCAATACCTTCTGCTCCGTTTACCAAAATATTTGGAATTTTAACAGGCAATACAACAGGTTCTTTTTCTGTTTCATCAAAGTTTGGCATAAAGTCAACTACGTCTTTGTCCAAATCTTCTAAAAACGCCTGCTGAGTCACCTTTTCAAGTCTGGCTTCGGTATAACGCATCGCAGCCGCTCCGTCTCCTTCAATCGAACCGAAGTTTCCGTGGCCGTCAATCAGCGGTAAACCTTTTTTGAAATCCTGTGCCATAACAACCAGCGCATCATAAATCGAAGAATCACCGTGAGGATGATATTTACCCATGGTATCACCTACGATACGGGCACACTTACGATAAGGCTTGTCACAACGAATTCCAAGCTCATTCATATCATATAAGGTTCTTCTT
>JAZUKG010000083.1:0-11086 GCA_045643145.1 Lachnospiraceae bacterium
TGATCTGTTGGATCATTTTCGTGAAGCGAGATAAAGAATAAACCAAAGGCTCTGAAGGTATCAAATAAAATCTGAGTGCATTGTCCGTAGAACGGCTCTGTCTTTCGGAGTATTTTGTTGTCATCGCTGGCAGCCGCTTTGATGCAATATGGAATTTCCAATATGTATCCCTGGGGTATATGTTCTCTGACCTTCAAGGTCTGCATGGAAGGTACCATGGCATCTACTTTTAAGAGTCTTCTAATCATAAATACTTCTTCGGTTTCGATCAGTTTATCACTGTCGGAAAGATAAACTGCAAATTTCATTAATTCATAATGAAAATTCTCCTGTATTTTGTGGTTGATGGAGCCAAGGGTTGCTTTTTGATCCAGATACTGACACACTCTGTCACAAAGCTGCATTCTTTTTTCGAAAGATGTAACGTTCATAAAAATCCCTCTTTATTCGTTATTGTTTCATGAGAAATATGACATAGATACACATTAATAAAGTACAATCCACATCACTTCTTGGTATTTATAATATTCGATAATGATTACCTCGTCAATGCAGAGATAATGCGTAAAATCAAAGCAAAAATCGCACCATTTCAAGAATAAGAATCTAACATTTCACATAAAATCTCTTTACAAACCAGAAAATATAGTATATTGTCAAAAACGATATTGTGCATTAGGCACAGTATTTTGGCCTGAATACGGCAAAAAAGAAATGTTGATAAATGGGGATTATCAAAATGGCAAAGTATTTAGTTATTGTGGAATCACCGGCAAAGGTGAAGACAATTAAAAAATTTTTGGGTTCAAATTATGAGGTTTTGGCTTCGCAGGGACATGTCAGAGACCTGCCAAAAAGTCAGATGGGAATTGATGTAACAAACGATTTTGAACCTAAATATATTACCATTCGTGGTAAGGGTGATATTTTATCTGCTCTTCGAAAGGCAGTAAAAAAAGCGGACAAGATTTATCTCGCAACTGACCCTGACCGTGAGGGAGAGGCAATTGCATGGCATTTATATGAAGGACTTAAGCTTCAGGATAAAAAGGTGTATCGTATTGCATTCAACGAAATTACGAAAAATGCAGTAAAAGAGTCCTTGAAAAATGCCAGAGAAATCAATATGGATCTCGTAGATGCACAGCAGGCCAGACGTGTGCTTGACCGTTTGGTGGGATATCAGATTTCACCACTTCTTTGGGCAAAGATTAAAAGAGGTCTTTCAGCAGGACGTGTGCAATCCGTTGCGCTTCGTATCATTTGTGACAGAGAGGCCGAAATTGATGCTTTTATTCCGGAAGAATATTGGTCACTGGATGCCAATGTGCTGCCAAAGGGAGAAAAGAAACCTCTCGTAGCACATTTTTATGGAAAAGAAGAGAAAAAGACTGAAATCTCATCCAAGGAACAGGTGGATCAGATTCAAAAGGATTTAAAGGGCGCTAAATTTGTGGTTAGCGATGTAAAGAAGGGTGAGAGAGTGAAGAAGGCACCACTTCCGTTTACGACATCCACTATGCAGCAGGAAGCCAGCCAGCTTCTTGGCTTTTCTACTCAGAAAACAATGCGTCTCGCACAGCAGCTGTATGAAGGCGTGGAAATCAAGAAAAATGAGACAGTAGCGCTGATTACTTATCTTCGTACCGATTCGACTCGTGTATCAGAAGAAGCAGAAGTAGCCAGCCTGTCATTTATTACAGAAAATTACGGACCGGAGTTTGCCGGTCAGCCGCAGAATAAAGATGATAAGGGTAAAAAGATTCAGGATGCGCATGAAGCTATTCGTCCTACTGATGTGAATCGTTTGCCGTCCGATTTAAAGGATGTAATCGGTAGAGACTTGTATCGTCTGTATCAGCTCATTTGGAAGCGTTTTGTGGCCAGCAGAATGGCCTCAGCGGTATATGAAACAGTATCTGTCAAGATTGATGCGGCGGATTATCGTTTTACTACATCGGCCAGCAAGTTGTCATTCCCTGGTTTTATGACTGTATTGAGCCAAAAGGATGATGAAAAGAGCGAAGGCAATATGATGCTCGGTAGTTTGGAAAAAGGTGCTGAACTTCAATTTGAAGGCTTTGATCCAAAGCAGCATTTTACACAGCCACCGGCTCATTATACAGAAGCCAGTCTGATTCGTAGTCTGGAAGAACAGGGAATCGGTAGACCAAGTACCTATGCTCCGACTATCACTACGATTTTAGCCAGACGTTATGTGATTAAAGAAGCAAAGAATTTATATGTAACAGAACTGGGAGAAGCAGTAAACAAGATGATGATGGATGCTTTCCCTAGCATTGTGAATGTTCATTTTACTGCAAATCTGGAATCCCTTCTTGACTCAGTAGAAGATGGCGGAATTGATTGGAAGATTGTAATTCGTAACTTCTATCCGGATTTGGAAGAAGCGGTAAAGAATGCAGAAAAAGAACTTGAATCAGTAAAGATTGCAGATGAGGTATCGGATGAAGTCTGTGAAGACTGTGGCCGTCAGATGGTAATTAAGTACGGTCCTCATGGAAAATTCCTGGCTTGCCCGGGATTCCCGGAATGTAGAAACACCAAACCGTATTTGGAAAAGATTGGTGTGGATTGTCCGAAGTGCGGAAAGGCAGTTGTAATTCGCAAGACGAAAAAAGGACGTAAGTACTTTGGCTGCGAAAATGTACCGGCCTGTGACTTTATGGTATGGCAGAAACCGAGCGGAAAGGTGTGTCCTGATTGTGGTAATGCATTGGTACAAAAGGGCAATAAGCTGGTTTGCGCAACCACTGAATGTGGTTACAAGGAAGATATGCCGCAGGCAAACTAAATATGAAATATAATAATACGAAATGAAATGTTCTCAGAAATATTGGTGACAAAACCGATATCTCTGGGAACTTTTTTTCTTGTCTCGATTGCTAGTAATTCTTACATATGTCTCGATGAAGTCGAGACAGCCCACCGGCTTTGAGGTATCAAGAGAATTACGAAGTAATTCTTTCATATGTCCCGATTTTCAATCGGGACAGCCCACCGATTGTCACGATTGCCAGCAATCGTGGCCATGCAGAGGTATCAAGAGAATTACAAAGTTATGCAAAATTGACAGAAAATTGCAAATAAAACAATAAATTGAGTAGAAAATGACGGCAATTGCTTGTAAAAAAAGGTCCCTGGTGGTAATATATATCTATATTTGTAGCATTATGGCGATTTGTCATCAAAATCGCCTCAAAAGAAGGGTATAAGAAAAATGAGCAGTGTACAGTTATTAGATAAAACCCGTAAGATTGGGAAATTACTTCATAATAACAATTCCAGCAAGGTGGTATTTAACGATATTTGCAATGTGTTAAAGGAAGTGTTGCAGAGTAACGTGCTGGTTATCAGTAAAAAAGGAAAGATTTTAGGAATCAGCAAATCAAGCAGTATTACCTCACCAAAGGAAATATCGGATTGCAAGGTTGGAACCTTTGTTGATAGTACATTAAATGAGCGATTTTTAAGTGTATTATCGACCAAGGAAAATGTGAATCCTCAAACACTCGGTTTTGAAGGTGAGGATACCAAGGGCTACAGCGCTCTGATTTGTCCGATTGAAATTGCAGGGGAAAGACTTGGTACTTTGTTTATTTATAAAAAGACACTGCAGTATGAAATTGATGATATTATTCTTTGCGAGTATGGCAGTACAGTAGTGAGTCTGGAAATGCTTCGCTCAGTGAATGAAGAGAGTGCAGAAGAAAAACGTAAACAGGCTGTGGTGAAATCAGCGCTCAGTACCCTGTCGCAGTCAGAAACAGAAGCTATCGTACATATTTTTGATGAACTGAATGGTATGGAGGGCATTTTAGTAGCGAGTAAAATTGCAGACCGTATTGGTATTACCAGATCGGTGATTGTAAATGCGCTTCGTAAATTTGAAAGTGCAGGAGTCATCGAATCTCGTTCTTCCGGAATGAAAGGAACTTATATCAAGGTCGTAAATGAGCTGATTTATGATGAGTTAGAGGAACTGAGAGCTCAGATTATGTAACTAATGAAGACAGAAGTGGTATTTTATTTCTAATTTATTATGTAAACTGAAATTTTTGTAGATTTATGTATAAATGAATGGATAAAGATACCGATATATAGATTAGAACAATAGTATATATTGGAATGGATTGTATGACAGACAAACGGACTTGCCATAGGGATAGTTCGGTTGTCTGTTTTTCTTGTCCCGACTTTTAATCGGGACAGCCCGCCGATTGTCACGATTGCCAGCAATCGTGGCCATGCAGAGGCATCAAGAGAATTACGAAGTAATTCTTACATATGTCTCGACTCTGTCGAGACATGAGTAACCAAGATATAGTACAAATATCCCAAAAATTCCACAATATAAGGCACTTTTTTACAAGAAAACCTTGTGTTTTCGCCTATTTATCGTATAATGGAATAAGGTGGGCATACTATGTCTGAAACCGGCTTTGCTTGGCTTCAAGAGAGAAAGGGAACGATATGATAAACAGCAATGTATATGATTATATCAATGTAATAGACAGGGCAGCCGATGCTGCTTGGATGCGTGAAGAGGCGATTGCTCATAATATTGCCAATGTCAGCACGCCGGGATATAAAAGACAGGATGTGTCTTTTGAAGAAATATTAAAGCGTGAACTCAGAGATTCGAGATACAATTCCGTAGACGCCAAGGTATCGAACTTGAAGCTGGAGCGTCTCAAGGGAAGGCAGTATACAGATCATGCAGATTTTTCTTATCGCATGGACGGTAATAATGTGGATATTGACACAGAAAATACATATCTGGCAGCAACACAGATCAAGTATAACGGACTGATTACCAGTGTGAACCAGGAATTTGCCAGACTCAATATGGTTATGAAGTAATATAGATAATGACAGATGATGACAGAAAGATAGGAAAGGGTGACGATTATGAGTTTATTTGGATCCTTTGATGTAACAGCATCCGGCTTGACTGCTCAGAGATATCGTATGGATGTGATTGCAGAAAATATTGCAAACGTAGATACTACCAGAACAGAAGACGGTTCGCCTTATAAGAGAAAAACAGTTGTATTCGAGGAAAAAGGAAACGGTGCAAACTTTTCAAGCTTTTTATCCAGAGCGACAGGCACATACAGAGGAAAGGGTGTACGTGTAGTAGGAACCTTTGAAGACAACAGAAATGATATGAAGATGGTCTATGACCCGGCTCATCCGGATGCCGATGAAAACGGTTATGTTTCTTATCCAAATGTGGATGTAGTAACTGAAATGACCAACATGATTGATGCCAGTAGAGCGTATGAAGCCAATGCAACAGCATTCCAGGCCAGCAAATCAATGGCAGTAAAAGGACTTGAAATGGGCAATGGCTCATAAACACAAAAAGAAAGAAGGTAAAAGATGGACATCCATTCTTTATATAATATTTCAAGCGGACCAATCCGCGAGGCATATGAGGCAAACAGACAGGCCGGACAAAGCAAGGAAGTATTTACTGACAAGAATACAAATGCTTTTGCAGGATTTTTAAATTCGGCCATTGACAGCATCAACAATACAAATGCGTATATTTCTGATGCAGAGAATGAAGAACTGAAACTGGCTTTGGGTGAGACAGATAATACTCATGATTTAACCATAGCGCTTCAGAAGGCTTCTACTGCACTTCAGTATACAGTAGCGATTCGAGACAAGTTCCTCGAATCCTACAGAACCATTATGAACATGCAAATTTAACAGAACTGTAAAGGCAGGATGGAACAATGGCTGACAGGCTAAGAGAGATTCCAAAAAAGATTTTGGAATGGTGGAATAAATTTAGTCCAAAACAGAAGACCATGATTGTTTGTGCCATGGCAGGGGTTTTACTTGCAGGCGGTATTTTGGTTTATGCACTGACCAGACCGCAGTACGAACTTTTGGGTAGTTATGAATCGCCGAAGGAAACCTCGGAAGTAACTGCTATTTTGGACAATAATGGTATTACAAATAAAACTTCAGAAGATGCAAAAAGTGTTTTCGTTCTAAAATCGCAAGTGTCACAGGCAAACCTGATATTGGGTGCCAATGACATTGTGACGGATACTTTTTCAAATCGTTATTCTTTTGATCAGGTAACAGATGGCGGTTTCTCTACGACAGAGTCGGATAAACAGAGAAAGAATGTTCATTACAAGGAAAGCTGGATTGAAAGTGTATTAGAGACCAATGAAGCGATTGAAAGAGCACATGTTTCCTTGACAGTACCGGAAGATGACGGAACACTGATTTCCAAGGAAATCGATTCTGCGGCGGCAGCAGTATTAGAGCTTAAGGGTGAGGTGACTGCTGATATGGCAGCAAATTTTGCTCACTTTATTGCTACTGCACTGGGAAATGCAACCACAGACAAGGTTACTTTGATTGACTCTGCCGGAAATCTTTTGTATTCCGGTGAAGCACAGGCTTCGGGCAGCGGAAATGCCAGCACTCAGCTTCAGGCAAAACAGGAAGCTGAAAACGCGGTAAAGGCAGAAGTAAAGAGCGTTCTTTTAGGAACCAATTTATATGACAGTATCGAAGTGGCAAGTAATTTGTCTCTTGATTTTTCTTCTTATGTGACAACGACTCATGACTATCAGCCAGCAGAAGGTCAGTCGCAGGGTGTGCTCGCATCGGAGGATTTATACAACTCAGAAGCTACAGGCGGTAACGCAGGAGAACCCGGTACAGGTAGTAACGGAGAACAGGGAACCACTTATGTGATTGAAAATCAGAGTACCAGCTCTGAAACAGTGACAGAGGAATCGCGTAAGTATTTGCCAAAAGAAATTTTGACAGAGCAGAGCATTCCGCCGGGACTTATTAAGTACGATGATTCATCAATTTCCGTGACTGCAAAGAGACTTCATCTTTACAAAGAAGAAGAAGTAAAGAAACAGGGACTGTTAACTGATATCACATGGGATGAATTTAAAACTGCGAATGAAGAACAGATCAAGCTTGATGTAGATGATGATATTTACAATGTCGTACATACTGCTACAGGTATTCCGACCGAGAGTATTACGATTGTAGCATATGAAGTGCCGGTATTTATGGACAAGGAAGCTTCCAGTGTACAGGCGACTGATATTATTACGATTCTTTTGATTCTCGCGATTTTAGGAGTTCTCGCATTTGTAGTTATCAGAAGTATGGCTGTCAAGAAAGAAGAGGAAGCTCCGGAGGAGGAACTTTCTGTGGAATCCTTGCTTCAGTCAACACCTCAGGAAGAACTCGAAGATCTCGAGCTGGAAGGTATGTCAGAAGAGCGTAGAGTTATTGAAAAATTCGTAGATGAAAATCCGGAAGCGGTTGCGAACCTTCTTCGTAACTGGTTAATGGAGGATTGGGGGTAATCGGATATGGCCAGATTTGGCGAACCCGAGATTACAGGTGTACAAAAAGCAGCGATTCTTTTAATTGCATTGGGACCTGAAAAGTCATCCAGTATTTTTAGGCATTTAAAAGAAGAGGAAATAGAAGAGTTAACGCTCGAAATTGCAAATACCAAAAGTATTACCACGCAGACAAAGGATCAGATTATCAGTGAGTTTTATGAAATTTGTCTGGCGCAGCAGTACATTGCCGAAGGTGGTATCGGCTATGCCAAGGAACTTTTGGAGGGAGCACTCGGACCGGAAAAGGCAATGGAGGTTATCGGAAAGTTAACTGCCTCTTTGCAGGTCAAGCCTTTCGAATTTGTCCGAAAAGCAGATGCTTCGCAGCTTCTTAACTTTATTCAGGATGAACATCCGCAGACAATTGCGCTTATTTTGTCTTATTTGTCAGCAGGACAGGCTGCGCAGATTGTATCCGCGCTTCCGCCTGACAGACAGGCAGATGTAGCAAAGCGTATTGCGATTATGGACAGAACCAGTCCGGATGTCATCAAAGAAGTGGAACGAGTTTTGGAAACAAAACTGGCATCTCTTGTCAATCAGGAATACAGTATCATCGGCGGCGTAGACGCGGTGGTAGAAATCTTAAATACAGTAGACCGTGGTACGCAAAAGCATATCATGGAGTCTTTGGAAATCGAAGAACCGGAACTTGCAGACGATATCAGAAAGAAGATGTTCGTATTCGAAGATATCCTGCTGCTTGATGACCGTGCGATTCAGAGAGTTCTTCGTGATGTTGAAAACTCAGACCTTTCAATTGCGCTTAAGGGCTCAAATGAACAGGTACAGAATGCTATCTTTAATAACCTTTCTAAACGTCTGGCAGCTATGATCAAGGAAGACATGGACTTCATGGGTCCTGTTCGTATGAAAGACGTAGAAGAAGCTCAGCAGAAGATTGTAAATATTATCAGAAAGCTGGAAGACTCTGCAGAGATTGTAATCTCCAGAGGTGGAGGTGACGAGATAATTGTCTAGTACAAATTTGTTTAAAGGCGGATTTGTTTCCGTGGATTCTGAGCAGGTGCGCGTTATTGATTCTAATGAACGTATCGCAGCAAAACTGGGCGATATTCAAAGAGCAAATGACCAGACAGATGAGGCTGTTTTTGATTATGAACTGGCTGACTTTGGAGAGTTTGATTTAGAAGGCGATGAAAACGGAGACGCAGTGTCGGCTTTGTTTTCTGATGAAGGCAGCATGGAAGAAGGTGCTGAAGGTTTTGACGTAGAGTCAGGTGATGGCGGCGAAGAAGACGGCGCCAAGGAGTCTTTGGCTGAGATGACCAGGGCACAGGCTGCAAAAGCAAACAGGGAAGCAGCGCAAAGGATTGAGGCGGCGAAAAAAGAAGCAGCCAGAATTATCGCTCAGGCGCAGGCTGATGCCGAAGAACTCGTTGAAAAAGCCAGAGCAGAATCGGATATCTGGTCGAGAGATGCTTTTGATACAGCAAAAAAGCAGGGGCTTCAGGAAGGCTATAGAGAAGGCCTGGAAAAAGCAAATGTTGAGTATGAAAAGAAATTAAGCGATCTTCGTGCTGAGGAGCATGAACTTCGAGAAAGTTATGAAGAATCACTCGGAAATATGGAAAGTATTCTGGTTGGAAAGCTGACAGAACTTTATGAACATATTTTTGGAGTGGAACTTTCACGATATAAAGGTGTACTTATGCACCTGATTACATCGACACTACATAGAACAGACGGTGCCGGCAACTATATTGTCAGAGTTTCCAGTGCAGATTTTTCGTATGTATCCATGCAAAAATCTCAGATTATTGATGACGGACGTTTGGGTAAAATTTCGCTGGATGTCGTAGAAGATGCGACACTTGCTGAAAATGAGTGTCTGATTGAAACCGCAAATGGTATTTTTGATTGTAGCTTGAATGTACAGCTAGAAGAATTAAAGCGTAAGCTGGTTCTTTTATCCTATGGAGATCAACAGGAGTAAAATAGATGGATAGTTCTGCTGTATTAAATATTGATAAATATGACAGAATCAAAAATGAATTATTTTTCAAACGACTTGGTAAGGTAGTCAATGTCGTTGGACTTACGATTGAGTCTGCCGGTCCGGATGCAAAACTTGGCGATTTGTGTCGCATTTATAAAGCCGGACGAGAGGGCGATTTTATCTTGGCTGAGGTAGTAGGCTTTAAGGGTTCTAAAACCTTGCTTATGCCTTATGAAGTGACAGATGGAATTGGTGGAGGATGCATCGTAGAAAATGAAGGGTATCCTTTGAGTGTAAAGGTTGGCCCTTTTCTTTTGGGAAAAACTTTAGACGGACTGGGCCGTATGACAGACGGAACAGATCCTGTTGGAGTACAGGAATATTCAGTTGACGCAATGCCGCCTGATCCTATGAAAAGAAAGATTATTGATGAAGTGCTTCCGCTGGGAGTAAAGGCTGTGGACGGTTTGATTACTGTTGGAAAAGGACAGCGTATCGGAATCTTTGCAGGTTCCGGTGTTGGTAAATCCACTCTGATGGGTATGTTTGCCAGAAATACCAGAGCGGATATCAATGTAATCGCACTAATCGGAGAACGAGGCAGAGAGGTGCGAGAGTTTATAGAACGAGATTTAGGCGAAGAGGGTATGAGACGTTCAGTAGTCGTAGTGGCTACTTCGGATAAGCCTGCCCTGGAAAGAAATAAAGCAGCAAAGACTGCAACTGCTATTGCAGAATATTTTAGAGACAGAGGGAAAGATGTTCTGCTCATGATGGATTCGCTGACCCGTTTCTCTATGGCACAGCGTGAAATCGGATTGGCCAGCGGCGAACCGCCTGTAACCAGAGGTTATCCGCCTAGTGTATATTCAGAAATGCCCAAGCTTTTAGAGCGTGCGGGCAGATCGGATAAGGGCTCGATTACCGGATTGTATACAGTTCTGGTCGATGGTGATGACTTTAACGAACCGATTACTGATACGGCTCGTAGTATTTTGGATGGGCATATTATGTTGAATCGTAAAATCGCTCACAAGAATCATTATCCGGCGATTGATATTTTGCAGAGTATTTCCCGTTGTATGGGACAGATTGCTACAAAAGAGCATAAGGCTGCTGCCGGAAAGCTGAAAAATGTCATGGCAACCTATAATGAGGCAGAAGACCTTATCAATATCGGTGCTTATAAAAAAGGAAGCAATTCCAATATTGACTTTGCAATCACAAAGATTGATGCGGTTAATCAGTTTCTGATGCAGCAAACTGATGAGAAGTTTGATTTTGATACAGAGCTCGAGCTTCTTGGTAAGATTTTCGAATAGTTTTATAAAAGTTATTGATTGATATGGGATGTTTAGAAAATGAATCTCGAATATATGCCGCGTGAGGATGTGCATTTGACTTATGTAAGGCAAGTTTTGGCAGGTGCCAGCGCTTAGCGAGGTTTTTTCGAGCTTAGCGTCTGTTGCATCTGCCACTAAGCGAGAGCGCCTTGCCGTCATAACGTCAAACGCAACATCCGTTACACAATCATACGGGTATCTGAAAGGGGAGTCCGAATGGCAAGATTTCGTTATCGAATGCAAAACATTCTGGATGTAAAAGAAAAGCTTGAAACTCAGGCGCGAAATGAATACGCCCAGGCTAATATGGAACTTTTGGAAGAGCAGGAAAAACTAAAGGCCCTGTTTGAAAAACA
>JAZUKG010000084.1:0-19037 GCA_045643145.1 Lachnospiraceae bacterium
AACTCGGATTTTAAAGTGGTCGAATTCGACCACTTTAAGGCAGAAGCTGGACTGCATACATTTGTTCTTAGTACAAGTGAATGGATTGAAAAAACAAATGCCATCGGTCTTTTTGTAAAAAAAGGTCGCTATGGTGGAACTTATGCGCATAAAGATATAGCCTTTGAATTTGCATCAGCCATTAGTCCTGTTTTTAAATTATATCTTATTAAGGAGTTTCAACGTCTTAAAGAACAAGAAAATGATATTAAGAAAATTGAGTGGGATGCAAAGCGTTTTCTTTCAAAAAATAATTATTTGATACAGACAGATGCAGTGAAAAATTACTTGATTCCGGTATGTAACTATAGAGAAGAGCTTAGTTGGTTGCCATATGCAGAAGAGGCTGACCTATTAAATGTTGCATTATTTGGATTTACAGCAAAAGCTTGGAGAGAAGCAAATCCAGAATTAGCTAAGAATAGTAATGTCAGGGATTATTCTTCGATAAACGAATTAACAGTTTTATCAAATTTGGAAACTCATAATGCACAGATGATACGGGAAGGTAAGTTAAAAGAGGAAAGATTTTTGATTTTAAAAGAAATAGCAGAATATCAGATACGAATTCTTAATGAGGCACAGAATATAAGTAATAAGTTAGAACAGAAAAAAATTGTTTGCACAAACTGACGGAGTAGAGACTGCCATATTACTACCCTAGAAATAGGGGGCAAAAATCCAAAATCACGTGCGCGAATGTTAATGCGAACTAAAGTTTCAATGCACGTGTCAGGAAAAGGTAAGGGAAAATATAAATCTAGTTGAATTTAATTAAATTGTAGAGTATATTGAACTTGGTATAAAAATCTTTATTTTATGTCATAACTAATGGGAAAGGACACCAAAAGAAGATGAAAGAAATTGCAAATATGGTTTTAACAGGAGAAAGAGCGCTGTTTCATTCTTCAGAAATGTTTATACAGGATACGATTTTTGAAGACGGAGAATCTCCGCTCAAGGAAAGCTCAGACATTGAATTGCTGGGATGTATGTTTAAGTGGAAATATCCTTTATGGTATTGTGAAAATATCGTTGCCAAGGATTGTAAGTGGTTTGATATGGCAAGAGCCGGAGTATGGTATACCAATCATATCCAGGTAGAAAATGCTATGATTGAAGCACCGAAAAACTTTAGAAGATGTCAGGATTTGACATTAAAGAATGTGGACTTTTTCAATGCACAGGAAACTTTGTGGAGCTGTGACCAGGTAGTTATGGATCAGGTATCTGCCAAGGGTGATTACTTTGCAATGAACAGTAATAACATGAAAATCAGTAACTTCAGACTTGACGGAAACTATTCCTTTGATGGTTGTAAAAACATTGAAATTCATGATTCTGTTTTACTTTCCAAGGATGCATTTTGGAATAGTGAAAATATTACTGTGTATGATTCTTTTATCAGCGGAGAGTATCTGGGCTGGAATGCAAAGAATCTGACATTGATTAATTGCACCATCGAAAGTGAGCAGGGAATGTGTTACATTGATAACCTGGTGATGAAAAATTGCAAGCTGATCAATACCACCCTCGCATTTGAATATTCGAGTGTAGATGCACAGATTAACGGAAACATTAACAGTGTTATCAATCCAAACAGCGGCAGTATCAAGGCTGACAGAATCGGAACACTGATTCTGCAAAAGGATTTAGTGGATACGACCAAGACTCAGATTATTTGCAACGAAATTGAGGAAGAACGCGATGAGCCGATTTGATACGATTATTGATCGAAGAAATACGCAGTCCTATAAATGGGATGTACAGGAAAACGAGCTGGCCATGTGGGTAGCGGATATGGATTTTGAAACCGCACCGGAAATTATCGAGGCGTTGAAAAAGCGAGTAGACCATGGGATTTTTGGTTATTCTATTGTTCCGGCTGAGTGGTACGACGCATATATAAACTGGTGGGATAAAAGACATCATTTTAAAATGGATAAAGACTGGCTGGTTTTTTGTACCGGTGTGGTACCGGCGATTTCGTCTACTGTTCGAAAGCTTACCAGCCCGGCAGAAAATGTAGTGGTGATTACTCCGGCTTATAATATTTTCTTTAATTCTATTTATAATAATGGCAGAAATATCGTAGAATGTGAGCTCAAATATGAGCAGGGAAAATATGAGCTTGATTATGAGGATTTGGAGAAAAAATGCGCCGATCCGCAAAGTACCCTTTTGATTCTTTGCAATCCGCATAATCCGACCGGTATTATTTGGACCAAAGATCAGCTCATAAAAATCGGAGAGATTTGCAACAGAAATCATGTAACGGTCCTTTCCGATGAAATACACTGTGATTTGACATTGCCGCAAACAGAATATACTCCGTTTGCTTCGGCCAGCGCTATTTGTGAGCAGATCAGTGTCAGCTGCATTGCACCGACCAAGACATTTAATATAGCAGGTCTTCAATCCGCAGCCGTTTGTATTCCAAACGAAGTACTGCGTCACAAGGTCTGGAGAGCGCTTAATACAGATGAAGTAGCAGAAGGAAATGTTTTTGCAGCGGATGTGGCGATTGCTGCCTTTGAACATGGACAGGAATGGCTCGATGAGCTGAGAGAGTATTTGGCTCGAAATCGTCAGGTTGCACAGGATTATATTCATAATCATATTCCTGCTCTTTACGCAGTCAAGGGAGAAGCTACCTATCTTCTCTGGATTGATTGCAAGGCACTTCATATGAGTTCTGATACACTCGCAGAGGTGATTCGTCAAAAGACCGGATTATACTTGTCTGAGGGCTGTGAATACCGCGGCGACGGAAGAGACTTTTTACGTATGAACCTGGCTTGTCCTCTTAGCCGATTAGAGGACGGACTGGACAGGTTAAAATGCGCGGTAGAAGAAATACTGAAAGAGCAGGGACTCGGCAAGCAGAATTGTCAATAAGTGTAGTGTTTAAAATGATTAGTAAACAAAAAAAATAATCAGTATACAGGATAAATAGAAGAAAAGGTGTCGACATGTGTCGACACCTTTTTGCTATACCACAGTCTTATACCGCGGCCTTGCCGGTAATTCTTTCCTTATTATTCAGATATATTTACTTGGAGAGCAGTAAACACTGGCATGAAACAGAGAAAAAATGTCCAAAATATAATATGTAAAAAATTTTTCAAAAAAAGGATTGACAAAATATAATTAATTGAATACAATCAATTTAACAAATCAATTGAGCTCAATTAATTAAAACACGATCAAAATTAATAAGGTAGTATATGAAAACAGTGAACGGCCTCGATTGTAAACAATCGACGCAAAAACGGAGGTATTTAAAATGAACATTTATGATTTTTCAGTAGCAGCACAGGATGGTAGCACAGTTTCTCTTTCAGATTTCAAGGGAAAAGCACTTTTAGTAGTTAATACAGCAACAGGTTGTGGCTTTACTCCACAGTATACAGAACTTCAAAAAATGTATGAAGAATTTGGTAAAGATGGTTTTGAAATCCTGGATTTCCCTTGTAATCAGTTTGGTGAACAGACTCCGGGTTCTGATGAAGAAGTACATGATTTTTGTACAGGAAGATATGGAATTACCTTCCCTCAGTATTCAAAAATTGATGTTAACGGAGAAAATGCCATTCCTTTATATAAATGGATCACAGAAAACACAAAATTTG
Source organism: Lachnospiraceae bacterium (assembly GCA_045643145.1). Taxonomy (GTDB): domain Bacteria; phylum Bacillota; class Clostridia; order Lachnospirales; family Lachnospiraceae; genus SVFI01. Next base: position 3,672 of record JAZUKG010000084.1, read on the forward strand.
AAGGTTTTGATGGACCTATGGGATTAATTCTTCGTCCAATCGTGAAAAAGATGGACAAGGATTATAAAAACAACGGAAACATCAAATGGAACTTTACAAAGATCCTGATTGACAGAAACGGTGAAATCGTAGCACGTTTTGAGCCAACTGCAGATATTAACCTGATTTGCGAAAAGCTGAAGGAGGTTTTATAAGATGTTTCACTTTGATTATTTGACAGAAAAGACCTGCTCAAAGATCATTAGTTTGGATTTAGACGGCGATAAAGTGAAAAATATTCAATTTATAGGCGGATGTGATGGAAATCTGAAGACAATTCCTGTATTATTAGAAGGGTGGAGTGTGGATCAGATTGAACAAAAGCTTACCGGCATTCAGTGTGGTATGAGAGGAACCTCTTGTTCCGATCAGTTAGCCAAGGCTGTCAGAGCAGCAGTGATTGCCAGCCAGGATCCAAATTACAGATCTCCGCTTGAAGAGGACGACGATGAATAAGAATGATAAATATGATGCGCTAAAGCTCGAAAATCAGCTTTGTTTTCCGCTTTACGCAGTTTCTAAAGAGATTGTAAAAAAATACACACCATTTCTCGATGAGATTAATCTCACCTATACACAGTACATCACTATGATGGTTTTGTGGGAGGAAAAGGAGATTTTGGTTAAGGACATGGGAGCAAAACTCTTTTTGGATTCAGGTACCCTGACTCCTGTATTAAATGGTTTGGAAAAGAAGGGGTATGCTACCAGAAGACGTTCTGAAACGGATAAGAGAGATGTGTATGCGGTTATTACGCAGGAAGGTATGAAGCTTCGCGAAAAGGCAGTAGAAATCCCTGCTAAAATTGGCGGATGCGTACCTTTAGATCAGGAAAAGGCGCTCATGCTTTATCAGATTCTTCATGAAATGATGGATGATTTGAAATAATGATTCTGTCATTTTGAATAAATGAATTGTAAACCGGATAGGATAGTAAAAACGGACATGTATGCATGTCCGTTTTTTTATAGTGATTTTTATATGAATATTTAATATGAAAATTCTTTTATATTTCTATTTATAATGTCATCCAGAGTAATGCTTTTAAAGTAAGCAGTAACGACATCATTTAGTCCCTGATAAATAGGAAGGGTGAGACACTCATCGCATTTCTCGCAAAGATTTGGCTGGTTGTCCATGCAGCTGACAGGAGCCAGGCTTCCTTCGGCGCTGACGAGAATTTCATAAACCGTAATATCTGAGGCTGCCTTTGCTAGCTTGTAGCCGCCCATGTGTCCTTTGTTTGCTAAAAGGAGATTACTTCTGTTTAAAAAAGGAATAATCTGTTCCAAATATTTTTTAGAAATATCCTGTCTTTTCGAAATATCTTTTAGTGCAATAAAACCATCATCTGAATGTTTTGCCAAATCAATCATCATGCGAAGCGAATAGCGGCCTCTGGTTGAAATCTTCATAGAATCCTCCTTGCAACACTTGTACTGCATCTATTGTACTATATCAAAGAGGGCTTTTCAATCGGTTATAAGTTTTAGTTATAACGAGCTCTAAATTCTATGTATTTGTCAAATGGATACACGCTGATTATAATAAGCTTATAAAACCTATTAAAAAACTAGACAATAAAACGGAGGAATAAAGATATGAGCAATTACAAATTTGAAACATTACAGTTACACGTAGGACAGGAACAGCCGGATCCGGCAACAGATTCCAGAGCAGTACCTATTTATCAGACAACTTCATATGTATTTAGAAATTCACAGCATGCTGCTGACAGATTTGGTCTCGCTGACGCAGGTAATATTTACGGAAGACTTACAAACTCTACACAGGATGTATTTGAAAAAAGAATCGCAGCTTTGGAAGGCGGTTCCGCAGCACTGGCTGTAGCAAGTGGTGCAGCAGCTATCACTTATACCATTCAGGCGCTGGCTGCAAACGGTGGTCACATCGTAGCACAGAAAACAATTTACGGCGGCAGCTACAACCTTTTAGCACACACACTTACTCAGTACGGTGTGAAAACTACATTCGTAGATGCGCACAATCTGGATGAAGTAAAAGCAGCCATCCAGGAAGATACCAGAGCTATCTATCTGGAAACACTCGGTAATCCAAATGCGGATATTCCAAACATTGATGAAATTGCAAAGATTGCACACGAAGCAGGACTTCCTGTTGTGGTAGATAATACTTTCGGTACACCATATCTTTTCAGACCATTTGAACACGGTGCAGATATTGTAGTACATTCTGCTACAAAATTTATCGGAGGTCACGGAACTACTCTCGGTGGTATCATCGTAGAATCCGGTAAATTTGACTGGAAGGCCAGCGGAAAGTACGGAAATATCGCAGCTCCAAACCCAAGCTATCATGGTGTAAGCTTCTATGATGCAGTAGGACCAGCAGCATTTGTAACATTTATTCGAGCTATCCTTCTTCGTGATACAGGAGCAACTATTTCACCATTCAATGCATTCCTTTTACTGCAGGGGACAGAAACCTTATCTCTTCGTCTTGACAGACATGCAGAGAATACCAAAAAGGTTGTAGAATATTTAAAGAATCATCCAAAGGTAGCGAAGGTAAATCATCCTTCATTGGCAGATCATCCGGATCATGAGCTTTATGAAAAATACTTCCCAAATGGAGGAGCCAGCATCTTTACCTTTGATATCAAGGGCGGAAAAGAAGAAGCATGGAAGTTTATTGATAATCTGGAAATCTTCTCACTCCTGGCAAATGTAGCGGATGTAAAGAGTTTAGTCATTCATCCTGCAACTACTACTCATTCACAGCTGACAGACGAAGAACTCGCAGATCAGGGAATTGCTCAGAGTACAATCAGACTTTCTATCGGTACAGAGCATATCGATGATATCATTGCTGACCTTGAAAAGGGCTTTGCAGCTATCTAATGAAAATAATATAAATCATGTGAATACAAGTAACTCCCCGGTAACTCTTGCCGGGGAGTTATTTGCTATATTACCGCGACTCGGCGTCGCTGGGCCTTGCCGGCAGTGCAATCAAACGAATTGCATACTAAGGTTGCCAATCGGATATCAGATACGATATGATAAAAAAGATATATGTAAAAGATAGATACTAAAAAGAGGATGATATATGAAACGGAAAAATGTAATTTTAACTCTGCTTTTAACATTCAGCCTGCTTTGCTTTACCGGCTGCGGACTCAGTTTTGATACTTATGAAGAGCTGCAGGAAAAGGAGCAGATGGAAAAAGAAAAGGCGCAAAAAGAGGCTGAGTCAATCCTTACAGTATGCAAATATAAGGGGATGACAGTAGAAGAAATTTTATCTTCTCTGACCCTGGAAATGAAAGCCGCACAAATGGTACAGCCGGCGATTTATGCTGTGACTCCTGAGCTTATGAGAAAAAACTGCTACGGCGGTATCCTGACAAAGTCTGAACCATTAAGTGCTACAGATTGGCAAAAGCTGGTAGATTCTTATCAGATAGAGGCTTTAAATTCAGAAGCAGGAGTTCCGTATTTATACGGACAGGATGATGTGCATGGTGTCAATTATGCATTAAATACGGTCATCTTTCCGCACAACATCGGTTTGGGAGCAGCCAATGATCCGGAGCTTATGTACGAAATGGGACGTATCACCGCTGAAGAAGCAGCGCTTTGTCATATGACCTGGAATTTTGGACCGGTGGTGGCACAGTCCGTGGATCCGAGATGGGGCAGAACCTATGAATCCTTTGGATCAGATTTAGGAATCATCACAGAGCTCAGTACGCAGTACACCAAAGGCTTTGTCAAAAACAATATGATAGCCTGTGCCAAGCATTTCTTTGCGGATGGCAACGTGGTATACGGAACCGGCGAAAACTCAGATGTCAACAGATTGATTGACAGAGGTGATGCAAAATTGACAGAGGAGGAAATCGATGCCCTATTAAAAGTATATCAGGCGCAGATCGATGCCGGAGTACAAACAATTATGATTAGTCACTCTTCTTTAAATGGTGTCAAGATGCATGAGAACGCCAAATACATACAGTATTTAAAGAATGAAATGGGATTTCAGGGCTTTATCGTCAGTGACTGGGATTCGGTTCAGAATACTTCAGGACAGGACTACAGGGAGCAGGTGATCAACTGCATCAACAGCGGAATAGATATGCTGATGGAGGTGACTACCTACAATATAGCCAAAGATATCATCGTAGAGGCCGTGAATAGCGGAGAAATCGAAATGGAGCGTGTGGATGATGCGGTTCGAAGAATTCTCAGTGTAAAAATGGAAGCTGCCGTCATAGACGATCCGCTTCTTTTAAATTTGGAAAACAGGGATCAGGAAACAGGAACCGAGGAAAATCGTCAGGTAGCTGAGACTTTAGTAGAAGAATCTTTGGTACTTATTAAAAATGAAAATAATATTTTGCCTTTACAGGACGGAGTGTCTATTTATGTCACAGGTCCTGCTATGGACAGTGCCAGAGTACAGTGCGGCGGCTGGACCATGGACTGGAACGGTAGTGAGACAGAGGATATTCCGGGTGTAACCACTATTTTAGAGGGGCTAAAGCAGGTGACAAAAGGAACTGACTCCATATTATATACGGATCCTAAAGACGCAGCTGATGCCGATGTGGTCTTGCTCGTAGTTGGAGAAGAAACCTATGCAGAGTGGAATGGAGATACTCCGGATTTAGATTTGTGCGGCGAGCTGGGACTGGGAGGTAATAAACAGGCAATCGAAGAAGCAAAAGCACTGGGTAAGCCTATTATTACCTGTATTGTGGCAGGTAGACATGTTTTGATTCGTGATTATGAAAAGGACTGGGACGGCGTAGTGATGTGCTATTTGCCGGGTTCAGAAGGTCAGGGCATAGCCAAGGTTTTATTTGGGCAATCAGACTTTAAGGGAAAACTTCCTAGTCCATGGTATGATTCCATCGAACAAATCGGTAGTGATCAGCCATGGCTGGATATAGGATATGGATTGAATTATGTAAACTAAATACGGACAAAGAAAAAGGAAACCCTTATGCTAAGGATTTCCTTTTTTCATATTTTACCGTGGCTTTTTATGCAATTCTTTCCGCATTATAATTAGGTAGCAGATAAAGTGTGTCGTAAATGTGAGTACCCAGGAAATGGGGTAGGATATGTATAAAACCGGCAGACTGTGATGGCTGGCAAAGATGGTAAAAATCCATACCACACGGAATGCACAGGCTCCGATCAAAGATACAATGGTCGGAAGCACGGAATATCCGAGCCCTCGAATGGTACCCGTAAAGACATCCATAATACCGCAAAAACAATAAAAAGAACAAATGTAAGTAAGTCTGGTAAGGCCAACCGAAATCACCTCAGGATCTTCATTATACAAAGATAACAGGTTTGGACCAAAGAAACGGGCCAGATTTCCGAGTACCAGTCCGATGACAATTACGCAGATTTCACACTGTAATAAAATCGTATGAATTCGTTTGAACTTCTTGGCTCCAAAGTTTTGACTGACAAAGGAAAGAGCCGTCTGATACATGGCATTCATGGAAACATAGACAAAGCCCTCGATGTTGCCGGCAGCAGAGTTTCCTGCCATTGTAATCGAACCAAAGGAATTGACAGAGGACTGAATCAATACATTGGAGATAGAAAAGATGACACTCTGAATTCCTGCAGGAAGTCCTACGGATATGATTTTTATAAATGCTTTTTTATGTATTTTAAGTTTCTTTATATCCAGATGACATGGTCCCTGTTCCCTAATCAGACAACGCAAAAGTAAAAGTGCGGAAATAATCTGCGAAATAATCGTTGCAAGTGCGACTCCGACGACACTCATCTGAAAAACGATAACAAATACCAGATTCAGAGCTACATTGATGGCTCCTGCGAGGATGAGATACAAAAGTGGTCGTCTGGTATCACCGACTGCTCGAAGAAGAGCACTTCCAAAATTATAAAAGAGCATGGCCGGCATTCCGAGAAAGTATATCTTTAAGTAAATTGCGGAAAGATTGATTACATCCTCCGGTGTTGACATCATAACCAAAATCGGTTTTGTGATGAAAAAACCAACCAAAGCGAGTAAAACACCGCTAATTAAGCTCAGGCAAACCGCAGTATGAAGCGCATCTGAGGCTTCTTGCTTTTGACCGGCTCCGATATGTCTGGCAAATAAAACATTTGCTCCGACCGATAAGCCGATAAAAAGGTTGGTTAAAAGATTGATAATCGGTCCGGTAGAACCGACTGCCGCCAGTGCATAAGCTCCGGCATATCGGCCAACGACGATGACGTCAGCAGCGTTAAATAAAAGCTGGAGGAGACTGGACAGAATGAGCGGAATCGCAAAGAGCAAAATTTTGCCAAGCAGCGGTCCGTTTAACATATCGATTTCGTTTTTACTTTTATTCACAAGGCTCCTCCTTTCTTTTGAACATCTTTGGTCAATATCTTATATATCGTTTCTATAAAAAGGCATAATACTCCTATTCATCAGGCTTGTCAAATAGAAGAAGATTTCATATTTTTTTTATAAAAAATTGAGAGACTCTAAAGATTGCATTGGTTGTTTTTAGTATTTATATATGTTAATATTTTAATGTACATGAGACAGCGTTTATCATGGATAAAAAGGGCGTCTCGTGGTCCGAGGCAGGAGCTGAGGGTAAGAGGAGAAACATGGCAGAATCAAATTATAAAGATTTAGGACAGAAATTTAAATCAGAAATAGAGAATGCATTATCAAGCGGAGATTTTAAAGGCCTGAATGACCTGGTTTCCGACACTGTAAATATGGCAGTCAGTGATGCTGCAAACAAAGCAGGACAGGCTACTGACAATTTTAGACAGGGCGTTAAAAACGGACAAGCTAACATGCAGCAGGATGCCACATACAGAAATGTAGGACCGCAGCATGAGTATCAGCCCGATTACTATAGTTATGTAAACCGAAGAGGCGAGGTAGAATATCGCCGAGGAAAATATGATTATCGCAGACCTGAGTCAGAAAGAAGAGTAAATAAGACTCAGGAATTTATCAAGAAACATCCAAAGTACAGACAACGTACCAATGATGAATTTGTATCAAACGGACAGAGGAATAAAGTAAATCAGCCGAAACCGGCTTCAAGCTCTACCGTAGTGGCGGTCAGACCGGAGGATACGAGTATCTTTAAAAAGGTCGGAAACGTTTCCGGTACTCTTTGTGAGGTGTTTGGAGGAATCGGATTGGGCGGATTTGGTATTGCAACCGTGTTTTTGGCACTCGCAGCAGTGATTACATCGGATGTCGCAGCAGTGGGAGCAGGAGGAATCTTTGCAGGCTTAACACTAGGTTCGGCAGCGCTTTTAGGAGGCGGAATCGGAATCAAGGGAAGAGTTGGCAGAGCCAAAAGATATTATGAAATCGTGCAAAAAAGCGGTTATATGAATGTCAAGCAGATTGCAGAAGCTGTAGGTAAAAAGGAAAAGGAAATCGTAAAGGATTTAAAGAAATTAATCGGCAACGGAACTTTTCCACAGGGACATTTGGATCAGAATGAACAGTGTTTTATGTTAACCGATTCGACCTATGATGAATATGTTTCAGTTCAAAAACAGCGAGAGATTCTGGCTCAAAATGAGGAAAAAGATGACAAACCTCTGACAGAGGAAGAAAAAGCTCTGAAGGAAATGATTGAAGAAGGTCAGAGCTATATTAAGCAGATTCGTGAAAAGAATGATGCGATTCCGGGAGAGGTTATTTCGGCAAAGCTTTACAAGATGGAATCTCTGTTAGAAGAAATCTTTGCAAAGCTGAAAAAAGAACCAAAGCAGATGCCAAAGATGCAAAGACTGATGAGATATTATTTGCCGACTACATTAAAGCTCGTTTCTGCATATGAAGAATTTGATCACATCAGTGTACAGAGTGATGAAATCATTGCTGCAAAGCAAGAGATAGAAAAGACAATTGACACCATTAATGATGCTTATGCAGAGCTTTTAAATAAGCTTTTCTTGGATAAAGCAATGGATGTTACAACAGATGCACAGGTACTTAGAACCCTATTTGCAAAAGAGGGATTAATAGAGGAGGACATGGAAAGTGGAGAATAACTTGGATGAATTATTAAAGGAAGCACCTACATTAACCTTTGATCCGTTCCCAACGGAAAAGGCAGAAATCGTAGAGACAAAGCAGCCGGAAGAGGCAAAAGAAGAAGCGGCTCCGGAAATCGTATTAACAGAAGAGGAGCAAAAGATTGTAGATAACTTTGCTTCTCAGATTGATATCACCAATACACAGCAGATTATGCAGTTTGGTGCAGCCAGCCAAAAAAAGATTGCTGATTTTTCAGAAACAGCATTGAATAGTGTAAAGACCAAGGACCTCGGAGAAATCGGACAGATGCTGACAGAGGTGGTTGCAAACCTCAAGGATTTTGATGAAGAAGAAACCAAGGGACTTTTAGGGGTATTCAAGAAAAATGCCAACAAGCTTTCTAATATGAAGAGCAAATATGACAAGGCTGAAGTAAATGTAAATAAGATCAGTCAGGCATTAGAGGATCATCAGGTAGTACTGCTCAAGGATGTGGCAATGCTTGATAAGATGTATGAACTGAACCTTAACTATTTCAAGGAATTATCGATGTATATCCTGGCAGGTAAGAAGAAGTTAGATGAATCAGTTAACATAACATTGCCTGCATTAGTAGATAAAGCAAATAAGAGCGGACTTCCTGAGGATACACAGGCTGCCAGAGATTATACACAGATGTGTGACCGTTTTGAAAAGAAGATTCATGACTTAGAGCTTACCAGAATGGTAGCACTTCAGATGGCACCTCAGATTCGAATGATTCAGAACAATGACACAGCCATGTCAGACAAGATTCAGTCGACACTCGTAAATACCATTCCTTTGTGGAAGAGCCAGATGGTAATTGCAATCGGTCTTAGCCATTCAACAGAAGCTGCAAAAGCACAGAGAGAAGTAAGTGATATGACCAATGAATTATTAAAGAAGAATGCTGAAAACCTAAAGATGGCTACCATCGAAACAGCGAGAGAATCAGAACGCGGTATCGTGGATATCGAAACACTGAAGGAAACAAACCGTACACTGATCAGTACTCTGGATGAAGTAATGCAGATTCAGAAAGAGGGAAGAGAAAAACGTGTCAGTGCAGAAAAAGAACTTCGTATTATTGAGAAAGAGATGCATGATAAGCTTTTAGAGCTTTCAAACAGAGATTAAGAAATGATACATGAGCAATTTGAAAGAACAGCATTACTCCTCGGAGAGGATGCTGTTCTTGGTTTACATAACAAAAGAGTGGCAGTATTTGGAGTCGGAGGAGTCGGTGGTTATGTAGTAGAAGCTTTGGCCAGAGCCGGAGTCGGAACCCTCGATTTGATTGACAAGGATACTGTCGTATATTCCAACATAAACAGACAGATTATAGCAACCCATGCTACGGTCGGCAGGGCGAAAGTAGAGGTGGCCAGGGAACGAGTATTATCCATCAATCCGGCGGCGCAGGTAAACGCCTATGAGGTGTTCTTTTTGCCGGATACAGAGCATATGTTTCACTTTGAAGACTATGATTACGTGGTAGATGCTATTGATAATGTGACAGGAAAGTTGACCCTGTGCCAAAAGGCCAAGGATGCAAATGTGCCGATTATTTGCGCCATGGGAGCCGGTAATAAATTAGATCCGACCAGATTTGAAGTGGCAGATATATCCAAAACCAGTGTATGTCCGCTGGCAAAGGTTATGAGACGAGAACTTAAAAAACGAGGAATCGATCATGTAAAAGTAGTTTACTCCAAAGAAGAAGCACAAAAGAATGATGCCAATGTCATCGGAAGCCTTCCGTTTGTTCCGTCTGTGATGGGACTGATTATAGCCGGAGAGGTCATCAAAGATTTAACAAAAAACGAGGATAAAATATGAGTACAAAAAATGACAGACAGCAGTCCTGCTGTGATACCTGTGTAAATTATGTATATGATGAGGACTATGAATGCTATTGCTGTGAAATGAATTTGGATGAGGATGAGATGGCCAGATTCATGGCAGATTCCATGAGAGACTGCCCATATTATCAGCTCGATAACGAGTACCTGGTTGTCAGACACCAAATGTAATATCATGAATCTAAAACACCCCCTATGTATTCGCAATCCAGCCGGATGTGAATACATAGGGGGTGTTTATTTATATATTTTACAAATTACATTCTATATAATCTTTGCCAGGAATGACTGCAGACGTTCACTCTTTGGATGATTAAAGATTTCATCCGGAGTATCATCCTCCACAATTTTTCCTTCATCGATAAAAAGAACACGACTGGCCACTTCTTTGGCAAATCCCATTTCATGAGTTACAATCAGCATGGTCATACCGTCTTTTGCCAAATCCTTCATTACTTCTAATACTTCACCAACCATTTCAGGGTCGAGAGCACTGGTAGGCTCATCAAAGAGCATTACCTCAGGGCTCATGCACAGAGCTCTGACGATAGCTACACGCTGTTTCTGACCGCCTGAGAGCTGATTTGGATAGGCATTCGCCTTATCCTTGAGACCAACTCGCTGCAGGTAGTTCATTGCCATTTCGCAGGCTCCCTTTTCAGACATTCCCAAAAGTTTTACAGGACCTAAAGTCATGTTTTTCAGGATAGTCATATGAGGAAACAGGTTAAAGTGCTGGAATACCATACCAATTTTCTGACGGTAATGGTTGATGTTCATTTTTTTATCTGTAATATTCTGATCCTTAAATAAAATGGTTCCGCCGGTTGGCATTTCCAATAAGTTCAAGGAACGAAGAAAGGTCGATTTACCACTTCCGGAAGGTCCGATGATAACCACTACCTCTCCCTGCTTGATTTGGGTATCAATGTGATCGAGTACCAGATGGTCTCCAAAGGCTTTGCATAGACCGTTTACGTTAAATACTGTATTATCGCTCACTGTTTCTCAGCCTCCTTTCAAGCAGTTTCACAAAGTAGGTTAAAATCACTACCAAAACTAAGTAAATAGCAGCAACGGTAAGAAGCGGAAGGAACGCATTGAAGGTTCGGCTTCTGATGATATCGCCGCCACGGGTAAGGTCCATAAGACCGATATAACCACAGATAGAAGTTTCCTTTAATAAAACGATAAATTCGTTTACCAAAGAAGGTAAAACGTTTTTAAAGGCCTGTGGAATGATAATATGATACATGGTCTGCGGATAAGATAATCCCAGGCTTCGACCGGCTTCAAACTGCCCATTGTCGATGGACATGATACCGCCTCGTACGATTTCTGCTACGTAAGCGCCGGAGTTTATTCCAAAGGTGACAATGGCTACAAATACCTTGCTGATATTCGGGCTGGTAAACACGACATAGAACATGATGAGAAGCTGAACAACTGCCGGTGTACCACGAATGATGGTAAGGTATACATTACATACGGCATTGGCAATTTTAAAGCTTCCGGTTTTGTCATAGGTAGAACGAATGATAGCTACCAAAAAACCGAGGATGACACCGATTAAAACCGCAAATACAGTAATTAACAGGGTAGTGCCAAGACCTTTGATCAGATACATGTATCGATTGTCTTCTATAAAGTTTTGATATAATGCTTCACTGAAAGTATTCACGGTTTCTCCTATTTTCTAACGATAACAACCTGAGTTGCTGTTGTATAGCTGTCTGTAAAGTCGATATTTTTTAAACGGTCTTCTGTTACAGTCATTCCGGCAACACCCATGTCTGCCTTACCTGCCTGTACTGCATTGATGATAGAATCAAATTCCATATCTTCAATAACCAGCTCGTATCCGAGATAGTCACATACTGCCTGAGCCATTTCTGCATCGATACCAACGATTTTTTCGCTTTCATAATATTCATATGGTTCGAAAGCAGCGTTAGTAGCCATGATTAACTGACCATTGCTTCTGTCAATTCCTTCAGGAGAAACATAAGGGCAGGTTCCCTTGGTATCATCACCGATGTAGTTTGCTGTAATCTGTGCTAATGTTCCGTCAGCCTTTAATGCAGCGAGTGCTTCGTTTACTTTAGCTGTTAATTCAGGCTTATCCTTTGAAATACAGATTGCATATTCTTCTACAGCAAATTCTTCTGACAGGATTTCAAGGTCTGAATTCTTTTCTACAAAGAATTTTGCAGGCTGTTCGTCGATGATAACACAATCAACCTTTCCCTGTTTGAGGGCCTGAACTGCATCATTTCCTTTGTTGTAACGTTCGATGGTAGAACCTTCTGCTTCATAATCAGAAGCGTAAATATCACCTGTAGTACCGAGCTGAACACCGATTGACTTGCCCGGAAGGTCATCTACTGAGTGTACTGTGTTTTCCAAATTTGCGGATCCGCATGCTGTCAAAGCAAACACCATAGAAAGGCTGATTGCCAATGACACAAATTTTTTGAGATTTTTCATAATATTCCTCCGTTCACATTTTGTGTTTTTTTAATACTTTTATTTTCTTGCAAATAGAATAATAGCAGATAAACATGGTAAAATCTATGTTTTTACTTAAAAACCTTAAAAATGGCAAAATAAGATAGTAAATTGCACAAAAAAGGAGTATGATTTTAGAAAAAAGGAAAAGAGGATTTCGTAATGAAGCTGCTTGAAGAAAGAATTGAAAAAGACGGAATTGTTAAAGAAGGCAATGTTCTGAAGGTAGACAGTTTTTTAAATCATCAGATGGATATTGAATTATTCAATGAAATGGGTAAAGAGTGGAAGCGATTATTTGCAGATGCTCCGATTAATAAGATACTTACGATTGAAGCTTCCGGTATCGGTATTGCTTGTGTGGCAGCTCAGTACTTTAATGTACCGGTTGTTTTTGCAAAAAAAGCACAGAGTATCAACATCGACGGAGAAGTATATTCTACCAAGATTCAGTCCTTTACACATAAAAAAGTTTATGATGTCATTGTTTCTAAAAAATATTTAAGCAGTGATGATCATGTACTTATTATTGATGACTTTTTAGCAAACGGTTGTGCACTCGAAGGCTTAATTGATTTGGTCAGAAATGCAGGTGCAACCGTAGAAGGTATCGGTATTGCTGTTGAAAAGGGCTTCCAGATGGGTGGCCAGATCATTCGTGACAAGGGTGTTCGTTTGGAATCTTTGGCCATTGTTGACAGTATGGATGACGGAAAATTAGTATTCAGACATTAAAGCCATAAAGTAAAAGGGAGAATTTAAATATGATATTTCGATGCAAAAACTGCGGTGCAAATGCGATTTATTCCCCGGAGAAGGGAACGATGTATTGCCCCTATTGTGACAGCTTAGACAGTGAAGAGCTTGCTCCGGGTGAAGGCATGGGAAATTGCATTAACTGCGGCGGTGAGCTGGAGCCCGGGGATCATAACTCGGCGGTCAAGTGCTCGCATTGCGGCAGTTATGTTATTTTTGAGGAAAGAACGAGCGGCGAGTATCAGCCGCATACCATTATGCCTTTCAAAATATCCAAGGACAATGCCAAGGAACTGATTCGAAAAGAATTCGGTAAAAAGGCATTTCTGCCGACAGGCTTTTTATCAGAGGCGAAGATGAGTGAAATGGAAGGACACTATGTGCCTTTCTTTATGTATGATTATGAGTGCAATTATAAGCTCTCAGCCAAGGGCACCAAAATCAGAACATGGAGAGTCGGAAATACGGAATATACCGAAACTTCGATTTATGACATCTATCGTGATATGGATGTAAATTTTGATAAAATTCCGGCAGATGCTTCTATTGAAATGAATGATGAGAAGATGGATCTCATGGAACCGTATGATTATAAAGCGTTGGAAGAATTCAAGGCAAAATATATGTCAGGGTTTCTGGCAGAAAAATACAACATGCCTGCAGAAGAACTCGAGCCAAGAGCAAACCGAAAAGCACAGGCTGATGCACAGGCGCTTATGACAACATCCATTAAAGGCTATGCCTCCGTGACAGATAAGGTTCCGAATCTTAAAATGAATCTGCGTTCAACGGATTATACACTGCTTCCGGTATGGAAGTATTCCTTCTTTTATAAAAATAAGGAATATCCGTTCTTTATCAACGGACAGACCGGGAAAATGGTCGGCAATGCACCTTTTGCTATTGAAAAGGTGGTCACTTATGGGCTGACGGTATTCTCAGCATTTGCGCTGATCGGAATGTGTATCAATATTATATTGGGAGGTTTGTAGGATGAAACAGTATTTTAAGCGGTTTATGCCTCTGTTTATTTGCCTCCTCGTTTTTATGCTGGCAGCAGGAATCAGACTCGCTGTCAAAAAGCCGCAGGAGCTTACATTTTATGAAAGAACGAATACACAGTGTGAAACAGAGGAACGTGTTTTTGATTATGCCGATGTTTTATCGGATGAAGAAGAAGGAAAACTTCGAGAATTGATTAATCAGACACAAGAAGAGGTTGGTTGTGATATCGCTCTGGTTACTTTAAACGAGTATATCGGTAGCGGTGAGAGTGCAGTCATGAATTTTGCGGATGACTTTTATGAAGCCAACAAATTTGGCTATGACAAAGCTTATGGCGACGGAGCTGTTTTAGTGGATAACTGGTATAGCGGTGAAACCTATATGTGGTTTAGTACCAGCGGACGTGTAGAAAACAGATATTCCGATTATGATATCGATAATCTGCTGGATAAGGTTTGTGATGTGGTAAATACAGACCCGTATAAGGCATATACGAGGTATATCGAGCATGTAGGCTATACCATGAGCAATCATGGCATGACTTCGTTCAGACTCAGCTTTGGAGCTATTATGATTATATCCTTCTGTACGGCTTTATTTTATGTGCTTTATCACCTGGCAGCACACAAGGCGGCAAAGACCACGGTGGCAACTACCTATGTCGTAGGAGGCAGACCGGATTTTAAAGAACAGAGAGACATTTTTGTGACCAAAATGGTGACAAAACGTAGAATTGAGTCTTCCTCATCAGGCGGTGGTGGACATCATATGTCAAGTGGTGGTCATTCACACGGCGGTGGCGGAAGAGGACATTAATGGATTAAAAATCGAGATAAATTAGGAAAGAATTGCTTTGACAGCAATTCTTTTGATTGCACTGCCGGCAGGGCCCCGCGCCACAAGGCCGCGGTAAATAATATGAAACTACGCTACCGCGTAGTCATGATGTCTCAAAGCCGACGGCTATCTCGATTAAAAATCGAGATAAGTAAAAAAGCATCAAGGATGACGGTTCCTTGATGCTTTCATTTTTGTTCTTTATAAATTAAGCCATCTTGTTTACAGCTTTTGTTAAACGAGAAACTTTTCTAGAAGAAGTATTTTTATGATAAACACCCTTTGAAGTAGCTT
>JAZUKG010000085.1:0-1996 GCA_045643145.1 Lachnospiraceae bacterium
ATCATAATTTCTTTTCATATTAGCCCTCCTTTGAATTTCAAAAATCATGTTTTTTTTGCTGCCTGGTGGTCATAATGTGTTTTCCATGATTCCCTTGAATGAAAGACTAAACCTCAACTAAAATATCGCCTATTAACATAAAATCGAATTTTGAGCCTTCCAGACACCAAATTCCTGTATTCTCATCTGGATAAAAGTGCTATAATCAAAGCATTCCAGACACAGCAGTTATTCTTTTTGGCATGGCAAACGGACGACTCGCTACTGCTTGTGCAAAAGTAAATGCGACCCGTCTTTTTACCCCTATTGACAAATCGATTACTATCTGCATTTAAAATCTATTTTACTTATTTATTACGAATAGGTCTGGCTTCAAATGGACTTCATCTGGCGGGATGAGGTCCATTTTTAACAGTCTCCATAATGCCCACATATCCTCATCATCCTCTGTTATCAGCTCGTATGGGGCCTTGTCCCCCAGGTTTGGTCTACGAGTTGAATTGATATGATTCATAAGGAGCGTCATGTCTTCCTCTGTGTAGGCATTAAAGCTTACCCCTCTGGGAATTACATAACGTATATACTCATGATTCTTTTCGATATGTGGTTTTTGCCAGGATGCCATTGGATCACAGTAATAAATCCTTGTTCTGTACTCATAGTCTTCGTTCAATTCTAGCTGATCGACCTTTTTAAACTCTCCGCCATTGTCGGTAAGTATTATCTCAAACAGTCTTTTGAAGCATTCCGTGCCAAGCCCGGATTCAAGGTAATCAAATACTCTTTTCACAGAAGCTGCTGTACCATCAGGCATTAAAAATATAAGCATTATGGAATTCCTGCGAAGGATCATTGTAAGTAGTCTTTTGCCTTTTTCACGGCGTCCTTTTACAGTATCCATTTCTGTCACAAAGTTTTCGGAAAAAAACTTCATTTCAGCTTCATAATCCTCATAGGTTCTGCCTTCGCGATAGCTCTGGTCTTTAAATCCTTGGGCAACACCTTTCTTGTTCGCTCTTCTCTGTTTGTAGCTGGTCTTTCTTCGCAAGTCGATGTTCTTAACAGTCATCACTCCAGAATCAATATAGTTGTACAAACTCCTCAGTCCAACCGGCAGTTCCTTCTCATGCTCAGAATAGATATGAGTTAATGGCTGACCTTTCTTTACAAGTTTTGTAATCAGTTTATCCATTTCAGCAAGCTGTTCATCCGTAATCCTAAAGCCTTGTCTGCTTTCAGATCTTCTCCTGCAGACTGCAGCATCAGCGTACTTGGCGCTATAGATGTACCTTTCCTTGATGCAGTTTGTCTTCTTGTGATTAGGGCAGGTATTACACACATACGGCGCCTTTTCAAACTTATGACAAGCAATAGAAACATATTTCTTACAAACTGTCCTGCAGTCAACTCCTCTACATGATCTGCAAGGAAACCTGCATGCATTTTCGTCACAACCACAAAGATTCTTTTCACGGCATTTCCTTACATATATACAGTCCTTACCACCTGGATAATTGCCATGAATAAAGGTCCTGTTTTCCTTGACCTCATGAGCGATAGTCGAGGGATGTCTGTTTAACCTCTTGGCTATCTGCTTAAAAGAGTCACCCCTGCAAATGCCTGTCTCAATAGCGATCCTGTCAGATAAATCCATCTGTTTTGAATTTATAAAATAAAGCATATCTGCTCCTTCCCGGCAGATAGTAATCGATAACACAACTATAACAAATAAAAAGGAACTACCGCACTTCAAAAGAACCTGTCACCAGTTTCTTTTTTCGTTTGGTGGAAAAGGGGTTTTGTAAAAGTAAAATAGACTTTTTTAGCGATTTTCAGTTGTCAAAGTACGGGTTTAATTTTTCAATCTAGGTTGATTCAATAATAATTATCTCACATTCTGTATCCTATAAAACGGACTTATATCATCCAAATCGGGACAATTAGGTTGTTACTGTCAAATGCGCTCAGTTGTTCTGCCATACAGAGGACGGCGCTT
>JAZUKG010000086.1:0-2828 GCA_045643145.1 Lachnospiraceae bacterium
AATTGACACTACCATTCTTGCAAGAAGGGGAGAAGTATGGAAAAAGACTTATTTACACGGATTGTAAGTAAATATAAAGACGATGTCTTCAGGGTTGCTTACAGCATATGCCACGACAGAAACGATGCGGAAGACATTGCACAGACAACATTTGTGAAGCTTTTTCAGTCAGAAAAAGTTTTTGAAAATGATGAACACATTAAAAAGTGGCTGGTGCTGGTGACTGTCAATAATAGTAAAACACTGCTGCAATCAGCATGGAAAAGGAAAGTGGACCTGGATTTGCAGGAAAGACTCGGAAAATATAGATGCCGGAATAATAATGAAATCCTGGAGGAGGCCCTGGAACAGCTCGATAGCACAGACAGAGCACTGATTCACCTGTATTATTACGAGGATATGGAGATGAAGGAAATAGCAGATATGATGAAAATGTCCGAGAGTGCTGTTAAAACCAGACTGCATCGTGCACGGAAAAAATTAAAGAAAATGATGAAGGGAGAAAAATGACTATGAAGAACGATAACGAATTTTCAAAGGATTATGCTGAATATATGTCAGAAATCAAGACATCGGATGATTTTGAAGACAAGGTAATGAAGCTGGTAGAAAAGCAGACAGATGATCTGACCGGAAAAAAAGCAGAGAATCAGAATGATGAACTGACCGGAAAAATGGCAGAGAAACAGAACGATGATCTGACCGGAAAAATAGCAGAGAAGCAGAGCGATGATCTGGCAGATAATTCTAAGGAGAACCAAACAGAGGATATAAAAAGGGGTACGCAGAAAAAGAATCTTCGTCAGATTATATTTAGTATAGCAAAGGTCGCCTGTGTTGTTTTTGCTTTGATCGGAATGTTCAGCGTAAGCGTTTGGGCCTTTTGTCTGGATGAGCCATTGGCAAGCTATATTTTCACAAATAATGATGGTAATAATGCGAATCAGTTAACTGACGAAGGAAATGAAGATGAGATAACAAACAGTTCAGTAAAAGGTAAAGAAAACAATGATAAAATGAATGATTCAAGAATTGGAACAACGGATGACAATAATGCCGATGATAATTTTTTTAATGTTTATACAAATCCACAAATGGTGGAAATGAATAACAATTACAAGCTGACCTATGAAGGCCTGACATACGATGAAGTTCTGAGAGTAGGTTATTTTACTCTGTTTGCTGAACGGAAGGATGGGAAACCGATAGATGTTGAGGACAGTATATATGTTACATCTTGTGTGAATCAGTTCAGGTATAATACTAATAAAAACCTGAAATTTGTATATGGATTTTCTTGCAGAGCCGGATACGAGAATATAAACATAATTATGTCGCCGGTGATGGCTATTTCACAAATGGGCAGCTATGAGGATGACGGATTCAGATTCAGAGTGAAATTTTCTACCGGTGAAGCCGATAACGATGGTAAGGATAATGATTTAAAGGTGCTGTTTCTTAACGATGAAGAATTCTTTGAATTTATTCATAAAACAAGGGAAATAGAGAAGCCGGAAGAGGTTTTTAAATATATGGAGGAGCTGGGCATGGCTATTCCGGAATACTCTGCGATTTATAAGAAGACTGTTTCAAATGATATTATTACTGTAAAGGTAGGACGTACCGATATTAAGGCTGAATGGAATCCTGAAAATAATATTAAAAGTATCGTGATAGTAAGGGAGAACGGGACTGAAACAGAAGTTTTGAAGAATGGAATCTTACAGATGACGACAGTAAAAAATCCTATGATGGGTTCCACACATCGTCCATACTACGGAAATGTGGATGTTGCAGATAATGTTATATATATCTATCCTTATGGTGACATGCTAAGAGAAGACGAGGACGTGACAATAATAGTGGATGGTGAAATTCTGGAGGAAGTAACTGAATAGAGTTCTTAGATTATTAGCACTCGATAAAAACGAGTGCTAATTTTTCTTGACTTTTGATACCCCATGTACTATTATTATCAGTGGGTTGAAGATTAGTTTCCTGCGGTATATATTCTTATCTTTGCCCAAATTCACAAATTTTTCAAAAAGAGGCGTTATTATGAGTATGGAAAAAGGTAATTTATCAATTAATTCGGAGAATATCTTCCCCATCATCAAAAAGTGGCTTTATTCAGATCACGACATCTTTTACAGAGAGCTTGTTTCAAACGGCTGTGATGCTATCACAAAGCTGAAAAAGCTTTCGATGATCGGAGAATTTGACGAGCCTGAGGATAACGAATACAAGCTTGAAGTTCGTGTAAATCAGGAAGAAAAGACGATTAAGATTATAGATAACGGTATCGGTATGACAGCCGATGAAGTAAAGGAATACATTAACCAGATAGCATTTTCGGGTGCTGCTGATTTCCTGGAGAAGTACAAGGATAAGGCTAACGAGGATCAGATTATCGGTCATTTCGGACTGGGTTTCTATTCAGCTTTCATGGTAGCTCATAAGGTTACCATTGATACACTGTCCTATAAGAAGGACGCTGCGCCTGTATTCTGGTCATCAGAGGAAGGCATGCAGTTCGAAATGGGTGAAGGTGAGAGAACAGAACGCGGTACTGAGATTACCCTTTATCTTAATGAGGACAGCTACGAGTTTTCAAATGAGTACAAGGCTAAGGAAGTACTTGAAAAGTACTGTGCTTTCATGCCTGTTCCCATTTATTTTGTAAATGAAAATGCAAAGCCGGAGCCGGTAAAGGAGGAAAAGCCTGAGGACGGTGAGGCAAAGGACGGCGAGGAGACCAAGAAGGGCCCCCAGCCTGTAAACGATGTAAATCCTCTCTGGATGAAGCATCCCAATGAGTGTACCGATGA
>JAZUKG010000087.1:0-3529 GCA_045643145.1 Lachnospiraceae bacterium
ATACCTTCCATGCAGTAATACCACTGATTCCGGCATCGATTTCATCAAATATCAATGTATCGGTAGCATCCTTTGCTGCCATAATAGACTTAAGTGCCAGCATAATACGCGATAACTCACCGCCGCTGGCCACCATTGACAGAGGTTTTACCGGTTGACCCTTATTCAGAGAAATCATGAATCTGATTTCATTCATTCCCTGCGCACATAAAAGAGTTTCATCAAATACAACCTCTGCATAAAATTCAACATGTTCAAAGTTGAGTTCATACAAAGCCCGGGTTAAGGTCTCACCCAGCCTTTTCGCATTTTCTTTTCTGATTTTATCTATTTTTTTACAAACAGACAACAATTTTGTATAACTTTTATCCAGTGATACAGATAATCTTTCCAAATAAGCATTGAAATCTTCAAACTTATTCAGGTAATCTTCTCTCTCCTGCAAATACGACAAAATATCTTCAATCGTATTTCCGTATTTCTTCTTGCACTGGTTAATCAGATTTAACCTGTTTTGTAAATACTGATACCGCTGCGTGTCAAACTCCAGGCCGTCTGTATACGAATTAAGGCTTCGGCTGACATCATGAATCATTTCCTCTGCCTGCTCCAGTAAAGATATCTGATTGCTGATAGTAGCATCAAACTGACTGGCCTGATTCAGACATTTTAAAGATGTCGAAAGCAAACTTAAAACGCTGTTTTGATCATAACTATCGATGCACTGCATAGCTGCGCCCATCTGCTGACCAATCTGCTGAATATGCTCCATTTTGGAAAACTCGGTTTCTACCTCTTCATCTTCACCAATCTGCAAATTTGCCTGCTTGATTTCCTGTACTTCAAACTGTGCAAAGGATATCTCCCTTTCACGGTTTGAATCCAGTTCTTGTGCCTGCTCAAGTTCTGCTTTTATCGATTTGTATTGATGATATTCCTGGCTAAACTCATCTAAAAGTGCTTGCAGATCATCACCTGCATATGCATCCAATAATTTTTGGTGTTTCTTTTCATCCAGCAAAATCTGATGTTCATTTTGTCCGTGAATATCGATTAATAGCGCTGCTGCCTCTTTTAATACCTTGGCTGTTACTGTTTCGCCATTGATTCGAATGCTGCTTTTCTTTGGCATGATTCTGCGCTGAATTACCAGTGTCGAATCATCCTCTACAAAGATTTCCATTTCCTTTAGTGCCTGAATCACATCCGGATTATTTATTTCAAATTCCAGTTCCACCAAAGCATATTCCTGACCGTTTCGAATCAGTTGGCTGTCTGCCTTGGCTCCGAGTGCCAAATGAATTGAATCAATCAAAATCGATTTACCGGCACCGGTTTCCCCGGTTAAAATATTTAGATTGTCGGAAAAACATACCTCTGTTTCATCAATCAGCGCTACGTTTTTAACCTTTAGTCTTTTTAACATGTGTCTCTCCTTACGCTCTCCAGACGTAAATTTCATATAGAAAATTTAAGGATTTTATCTCGATAATAAAAAGCTAATCTGATTCATAATCGTCTTGGCATCCTCTGTATTTCGAATTGCCATCATAATCGTATCATCACCGGCGATACTGCCTACGATTTCAGGATACTGCATGGAATCCACAGCTGCCGCCACTGCCATCGCCATTCCTGAAACGGTTTTAATCACCAGAATATTTTGTGCCACATCGATGGAAACAAAGCCCTCCTTTAATACATTCAGGTATTTGGATGACAATCTGTTTTCTTCCACCTGCATTCTGGCATACTTCTGCTTTCCTTTTGGAGTCGGTACCTTTGATAAATTCAGTTTGTTAATATCTCTGGATACCGTGGCCTGCGTCACCTCAAATCCCATTTCCATAAGCTTTGAGGCCAGCTCTGCCTGTGTTTCTATTTCATATTTATCAATTAACTCAAGGATTGCTTCCTTACGTTGTTTACTCAAAGTACTATCCTTCACTTTCGCTCATTTTTTTATGTAACGTTTTAATAAAGCTTACTTTGTTTATATGTATCAATCGAATTTTTTGATTTGATCGTTTGATTTTAATCTGATCACCGGTCTTTAACTGACAGGCCGGATTGGCATCATAATTTACTTCTGCTAAATATTCTCTGCCGCTTGGATTATTACCAATGACAATCTCAATGGACTCCTCTGCCGGAAGTACAATACTTCTGGCATTTAGGGTATGCGGACAGATTGGTGTAATCACTAAAATCTGTGCCCCCGGCTCTACAATCGGTCCACCGGCTGACATATTATAACCGGTCGAGCCGGTAGGTGTGGATACGATGACTCCGTCTGCCTGATACTGATTCAGAGGATGCCCGTTTACACCGATTTCAAACGGTACTACCATAAGAGATCCAAAACGATTGACTACAACATCATTCAGTGCTCTCATCTCGCAGATAACTTCTCCGTCTCGATACACCCAGGCATCGAGCATCATTCGTTCACCGATAAAGTACTGTCCCTCGATTAATGCATCTATACTTTGCTTATATTCATCTTTTTCAACTTCTGCCAAAAATCCCAGTGTACCAATATTGATTCCTAAAAGCGGGATATTGCTCTGTGCAGTATCTCTGGCAGCCTTTAACAAGGTGCCATCGCCTCCCAGCACTAAAATCGCATCCGCATCCTGTGGAATCTCTGATTCCCATCCGGTTTCCTTTTCCTCATGCAAAAGCAGTGTTGCCTTATGACTTTTCGATCTGATATACTCACAAACCTCATTGGTAAAAGTAAGCTCAGGATCTTTGGTTGTATTGGTTATAATCAAAAAATGTTTCATTATAAATTTCCGTGGGCTGCTTCAATCACTGAATCAATAAGCTCCAGCTTTGCCGTAGCATCCTTTTCCTCTTTCTTTTCCATATAGAGTAAATATTCAATGTTACCTTCCGGTCCTTTGATTGGCGAAAAATCCAGATTCAGAATCGTAAAGCCTGTTTCGTATGCAAAATTCATAATCTTTTCGCATACTTCTTTATGAACATTTTTGTCTGTCACGACTCCCTTTTTTCCTACTTTTTCTTTTCCGGCTTCAAACTGAGGCTTGATCAGACATACCATCTGTCCTTTGTCTTTTAACAGTGCAAATGCCGGTCCTAAAATTTTAGTAAGAGAAATAAAGGATACATCGCAGGAAGCAAAATCTACCTGCGTAGGAAGAGAATCCTTTTCCATATAACGGAAATTGGTCTTTTCCATACAAACTACTCTCTCATCATTTCTCAGTTTCCAGTCAAGCTGACCATGTCCGACATCAACTGCATATACCAGACTGGCTCCGTTTTGAAGCATACAGTCTGTGAATCCGCCTGTGGATGCCCCTATATCCAGGCAGGTACACTCCTTTAAGTCTATCGGGAATACCGCCAGTGCCTTTTCCAGTTTGAGTCCACCCCTGCTGACATATTTAAGAGTGGAGCCTCTTACCTCTATTTTTACTTTTTCGTCATCTACCATGGTACCGGCTTTGTCCTCTTTTTGCCCATCCACATACACAATTCCCGACATCAGAATTGCCTT
>JAZUKG010000088.1:0-12433 GCA_045643145.1 Lachnospiraceae bacterium
TGTCAAATAGGCAATGTCCTCTGAATGCACCCTATAATATTTCATAAGTTTAATACCTCCTCCGTTTTACAAATAAAAAACGCTTGTTAAGAATTTTCCCTAACAAGCGTGGATCAAGCGTTCCGCCTAATATCATTTGTAGCTTACCATATTTTCATATATATGTCTAGACAGCAAAATTAGAATTACCATCCCTACAACTTCTTTAATGCGATCAAATCTTCCTTCTCATAGCAATTGTGACCTGGAAGACTCTTTTTAAATTTCCAAGATATGCCAAAATGACCATTTTCTTTTTTATCTTTCTTTTAATATGCTCTTTTTCTTTCTGATATTTTTTTCCAGATACAAATGTTCATCTGCCAGACGCATCGCATCATCAATCGTCAGCACATCGCCCTTTTCATACAGATAGTCACCAATTGAAATATCAATATAATAAGGTTTCAAACATTTCTGATTGAAGACATCAAATATATCATATAATTCTTCTCTATATATCGCCAAATCTGACCCTTTCGGAACAATGATTGCATATGCAAACTCATCCCCACCGATTCTGGCGCCAAATCCATTATGCATGGTAACAAATTCCGTCAATCTCTCGCCTATATTTTTTAACGCAAAGTCACCATCATCATGACCAAAACGATCGTTTACGATTTTCAGGTCATTCATATCTACATAACCAATGGCAATAGATAAGCTGTCATTTGGGAATAACTCGAGCAGCTTATTCGTACGAGTATAGAATCCTCTACGATTATTCAGTCCTGTCAGAGTATCGGTTTTACTCATGGTATCCAATGTAATGTTGTATTCTTTCAGCTTACGAACAGATTCTTCATAATCATCTACGACGCGGCGATTCTCAATTCGCAGGTTCATCATTCGAATACCGGCTCCTATTTGATGAACAAACAGATCGCTCTGTTCAAAACCGTTACGTTTCATATCACATAATAATACACCATACAAAATATTATCCGAATAAATCGGAAACATGATGAGTCTGGAGTATTGTTTCCAGTCTAAATACTCATTTTCAAACATCTGCTCACGTTTTATTCTTTGCTGACTGTAGCCGATGGAAACGACTTTCCCATTATGCAAAGCCGCTTTCAGATTCACATACTCAGGAACCTCAAACACTTCATCCTGAATATAAATTATTGGCTCATCATATATGTACAAGCAGGCATTTTGTATCCCCATAAAATCTGCGCTTTTTAAAAATCTCGTATAATTCACTTCCGCATTACGGACATACTGCATTGTCTCACGGAAAAATCGTTCCATATCCATGTTATGCATATAATCTGCATAATACTTATCCGGAGATACATAACGATTTACAATCATTACCATCTCATGAAACTTAATAAACAACTGCGTAACTTTTTGACTCTCTTCTTTATTATCTAAAGCCGCAATCCATTGTCTGTATTGTCTGTTGATTTCACCGACAAAATATTCCCAATTGATCTGGTCGAGTCCATCGCAGGAAAACAGTTCATCTAATTTATCATAAATTTGACTCAAAAGCTCATCAAAAGGAATCGAATCCTGATTCTTCACTAAATCGTCTATAGCAGTCATGGTTTCATGAATCTTTTCTAAAGCCTGATTATTCTCATAAACCACATTTGACAAAAGGAAGTCTTTGAACCCGGCGGCCTTTGCACTCGTCTGCTGCATATCCTCTCTGTCCCTATGACGAATGGAATCTCTCAATATAAACTTTGACGGAACCGTCACCCTTTTCACTACTTTTTTCTCAATGA
Organism: Lachnospiraceae bacterium; assembly: GCA_045643145.1. Classification (GTDB taxonomy): domain Bacteria; phylum Bacillota; class Clostridia; order Lachnospirales; family Lachnospiraceae; genus SVFI01. Next base: position 1,785 of record JAZUKG010000088.1, read on the forward strand.
CCTCCAGCAACAGGTTAACACTGGCTCTGCCGACTTCAACAATATCTGTACGTACAGAAGAAATAGCCGGATAGGTTGCTGTACATACCCTGCTGTCATCAAAGCCCAAAACAGAAGCATCCTTGCCCGGTCTTTTACCAAACTTTCGAAGTGCTCTATAGATATGTCTGGCCAAAAAATCATTGGCACATACAAATACTTCTGCGTCCATATTATTACGAACCAGTTCCTCTGCTTCGTTTTCACATGGCATGAAAAAATTACCGTCCTGATAAGAGGTTTCACTATAAGGTAGTTCATGCTTTTTTAAAAACTGCATAAAACATTCCTTACGAACCATGGCATCCACGTTATTTGGAGTTCCTCCAAACATAGCATACTTTCTGGCGCCATTTGAAAACATATATTCCAGTGCATCTGTCAGTCCGGCCTGATTATCGATACAAACACTGGAAGCATTCTCTCGATTCAAGGCAACAAATACATGAGGAATATTTTCAAACATGTTCAAATATCTTTCCCGAACAGTCTCGCTGGCATACATCAAAACCGATGCCGTCTCAATAATCAGGCCATCAAAGCAGGATAACAAGCCATAAGCTGCCGACGTATTATAACAGTATGCATATTTATTATCCAATTCCTTTTCATAATCCAAGCCTAAAAATTTAATAGGAAAGATCACGCATTTGACATCATTCGACTCAGACATACTTTCAATACCTTGTATCAAATTGATAGCGTAATCCTCTACAATTCCACAAACTATTAATCCAATTAACATAGTTTTACCTCATATCTGTCATATATTACCGGCCAGATCTGTGATCGCATCGATTGCAGCCTGAACCTCGGCCTCTGTATTAAACCAGTTAAAGCTAAAACGAACCGCCCCCTGCTCTGCCGTTCCCAGCGCTTCATGCATCAGAGGCGCACAATGTCCGCCCGGACGAGTCTGAATCTCATAATCCACAAACAGAATATCACTCACCTGACTCGAATCATAATCTCCTATATTTAGCGCTACGATAGGCGCACGCTCCGTTTTCGAAAAATCACCATATACTGTGACATTCGGAATCTCTCGAACTCCTGTATAAAATAAGTTAGCCAGAGATAACTCTTTTTCGCGAACCGCGTCCATTCCGACCGTATTTAAGTGCTGCAAAGCAGCATGAAGGCCGACAATGCCATGCATATTGAGAGTACCTGCTTCCAGCCTGGTCGGCATCTCTGCAGGATGCGTATGATCATAGGTTTTGATTCCGCTGCCGCCAACCTTTAATGGCCGGATTTCCAGACCATCTCGAATCAATAGAGCCCCGATTCCCTGCGGAGCCATCAGACTTTTGTGTCCGGTAATGCACAGGGCATCGATTTGCATCTTTTGCATATGAATCGGAAATACACCGGCTGTCTGAGATGCATCCACGATAAAAAGCAGCCCATGGCGCCCTGCAATTTCTCCAATTTTTTTTATATCCAGCAGATTCCCGGTTAAATTGGATCCATGCGTACAAACAATTGCTTTGGTATTGGGACGAATGTTTTTTTCAAACTCCTCATAATCCACACACCCCTTGGTATCTGCCGAAAGAATCGTCATTTCCATGCCGCTTTCTGCCTGGCGATATAGGGGCCGCAAAACAGAGTTGTGTTCCAGCGCTGTGGTAATCACATGATCTTTTGGCCCAAACAATCCGGAAATAACTGTATTTAATGCCTCAGTAGAATTTGACATAAAGGCAACATTTTCCGCACCGTAACCACCAAACAAATCAGACAGCATACACCTGGTCTCATAAGCCAGACGCGTCGCATCCAACGAAGCCTGATGCGCTCCTCTGCCTGCGTTACCCATTCCGTTTAGAGCAGCGCAGACCGCATCGATAACCGGCTGCGGTTTTCGATACGTGGTGGCCGCATTATCTAAATAAATCATATCTGTTTTTCAGTTCCTTTCTCATAGCTCCAAATGATACAGACCGCTCCAATTAAGCCCTGCTTCTTTCAATCCGGAAACTAAAAGGCCCTCATCCTCCGGTGCTGCTTTCCAGGCCAGACCACAGCCTGCTGTAATTTCTCTGGGAACCGGAATCAGTCGCCCCGGCAGATGATTTGCCATACAATATTTTTCCACTGCCATAGCATCTGTCGTTTTGGTAAAGGACAAAATGATGGCAGGACTTTTCACCCTGGCCATTATGGTTTTACGATGAGATCGGCCTGTGTCATCTTTTCAGCAATGACATACATATTGGTCACACTGCCGACAGCCAGTTTCTCGCTGAGGCCGTAGAAATTCAGGCAGGTACCGCAGGTCAAAATCTCAACTCCCTGAGCTTCCATCGATTTTAAATCTTCCAGTGAAACAGAACCTTCACAAGGAATCGATGCTCCGCCGTTATAGAAAAGAATTGTTTTTGGCAGAACATCCTGCTGTCCCAGAGCATAAATAAAACCTTTCATCAAAGTGGTGCCCAGCTCATCATTTCCCGATCCCATCTGTGCACTAGAGATGACTACAACCACATTTTTGCCTTTTGTCGGAACTTCGCACACTACTTCTTCGGTTTCAGTTTCTGAAATAGCTTCACTGTTTTCACCAATGGTCATCGTTACTTTGTATTCATTCTCACCCAGCTTTTCAGACTTTACGCCATAGCCCTTCTGATTTGCCATCTTGGTCAGATTCTGTACTGCGATTTCATTGTCTACTAAAGTTTCAACTACTCCTGCTCCGTTCATTTCCTTGATTGCATTTTTTGTCTTTACTACCGGGATTGGACAAGCATCGCCCATTGCATTTACTTGAATCATTTTTTTCCTCCTTTGCGTCGATTGTTTACAATCGAGGCCATCTACAATTTTTGATTTATCACTCGGATTTCCACATCTGACGGATCGAGAATCTCTCCCACAATCTCTGCCGGAAGTCCGATATTTTTTAATTTATTGAGAAGCTCTTCCCCTGTTTCTTTACTCACAGCGATGAGCAGTCCGCCGCTCGTCTGCGGATCAAAAAGCACCTCCTGCATCGCAAAGGAAATATCCTCAAACTTTACAAAAGGTCCGGTATGATTACGGTTGCGCTGTCCCGCAGCTGTAAGCAAAAATTCATCCGCATAATCCAAAGCTTCCCTGATTACCGGAATCCGATTTGCATATACCACGCAGGAATGTCTTTGATCCATCATTTCATGTAAATGACCTAAAAAACTAAAACCGGTCACATCGGTACATGCATGAATCTCAAAGTCTTTGCAAACCTCTGCCGCATATTTATTCAAAGTCGTCATAGACTCTATGGCTATATTCATCGCTTCCTGAGAAGCCTCCTGCACACGATTGGCAGTGCAGACAATCCCCACACCCAGTCTTTTGGTCAAAATCAAAACATCACCTGTCTGTCCCTGGTTGTTTGGATAGATTTTATTTGGGTTCACGGTTCCTGTGACGGAAAGACCGTACTTTACATCCGTATCTGCGATGGAGTGACCACCTGCGAGCGTACCTCCTGCTTCAATGACTTTCTCCGCTCCGCCTCTCATAATCTCGCCCAGAATATTCAGGTCCATCTTTTCCGGGAAACAGACAATATTTAATGCAGTTTTTACGGTTCCGCCCATTGCGTAAATATCACTGAGTGCATTGGTTGCAGCAATCTGGCCAAAGGTATACGGATCATCCACCATAGGCGGAAAAAAGTCCAGCGTCTGCACGATAGCCAGATCGTCCGTCACCTGATAAACGGCTGCATCGTCTTTACTGTCAAATCCAATCAAAAGGTTGGGATTCTGTGGTCCCTTTGGCAGTTTTTCCAGCACATGACTTAGGACACCCGCTCCCAGCTTGGCGGTACATCCGCCGCCTTTACAAAAAACGATTTTATCTTCCATATCATTCCCTCAGTTATTGATTATTCAATCTCTCTATTTCTTTTTATATTGCATACTCAGTATCTTGTCCAGCTAAAAGACCACTTACCTCGCAAAGATAAGTGGTCCCAAAAACGCCGCTATTCCTCAACGATAATATCATCCAGCACATATCCAAAGGAAGGCGCTGACATAAATTCATTTTCGATATAGCCTTCATTTAAATCAATCCTGTCTGTTTCATCAAACGGATTCGTTCCCTGATAATCGCCCTCAAAAACGCTGTGAGGATTTGACTTAAATTCCTGAATATAATTCTCAATTGCTTCTTTTGCCTCAGGCGAGACGATAACTTCGTTCAGTTCCAGCATCTCTACCCAGTCATGATCAAAGCCTGCACAGGCATCCTGCTCATACTGAATCGCATCCTGAACAGATTCAATATCCTCATCATGAAGCACTGCATCTACTGCTTTTATCATATACGGATTCCAGTTGATTCGACAGCTTACGAGAGATGTCGTCGGAGCTACTTCGAGCATACTCTGATTATAACCTATATGATACACGGTATGCTTACCCACTGCTTCTTCACAGGCAACCGCCGGACCCATGGTGTCCGAATGCTGCGAAATAATCACGCATCCGTCATCAATAAACTCCTTGGCAATTCTTTTCTCCTGTGCGTAATCACTCCAGGAATTGGTATATTTTACCTTCATCGTGACATCTGAAACGACGGATTTTATTCCCAGATAAAAAGCAGTATATCCGGAAATAACCTCTGCATAAGGAAAAGCACCTACATAACCGACCTTGACATTGTCCGGTTCGATTTTACCCTCTTCTATCAGCTCCTTGATTTTAAGTCCTGCCATGCATCCACTGATATAACGGCCTTCATAAATACGCCCCATAAAGGAATGATAGTTCGGAAGAACCGGATCCTGTGAATTATCAGAAGTCGCTGCACAAAACTGAATCTCCGGATGCTCCTTGGCTACTTCCTTTAATGAATGACAATAGCCATAACTGGTAGCAAAAATCAAGTCACACTTTTTTTCAATCAGTCGGTCAATCGCACCCTGTTCGTTTCCTTCCAGTACATTGTTTTCCACGACAGATTCCACCTGATCTCCAAAGGTTTCTTCTATCGCCTTTTGTGCTTTAATAAAATTGTAGGTATACGGATTGCTGGCATCCGATACATAAATATACCCAACCTTGATATGCTTTTCTTCCTGAATATTACTTAAATGAATCAGCGTCGCAATACCAATCATCAAAAGAGAGGTTAGAAATGTAATCAAATAACGCATCCATCTGTTGGAATTACTCATTGTCTCCCTCCTTCTGACTGCTTTGATAAAGCTGCTCTATATCAATTTCTCCGTCTTTTATTAATCCCAGCATAATATCTGTCATACGAGGATCAAACTGTGTACCTCTGCCCTTTCGCAGTTCATCCAGTACTACGCCGATTTCCAATTGTTTACGATATACACGGTTTGCAGTCATGGCATCAAAGGCATCTGCCACACCGATGATACGGGCAAATTCCGGAATTTCTTCTCCCTTTAATCCATTGGCATATCCCTTACCGTCGTATCTTTCATGGTGGTACATCGCACCCTCCTGTACGTGAGGGATAAAGGTAAAGTTCTTTAAAATCTCACCACCGCGGGTTACATGAGATTTCATAATCTCATATTCTTCATCATTTAATCGGCCCTTTTTGTTCAGCACGCTGTCAGGAATACCGATCTTACCGATATCATGTAAAAGGGCTGACTTTCTCAGATTCTCACATTCCTCGTCATCATATCCGAGTTTCTTTCCGATCATAAGGGAATACTCTGATACACGGATGGAATGCTGACTGGTATTTTCATCCTTCGCATCCACGGTTTTCGCAATGGTCAAAATCGTTTCATTACCCAGACGAACCTGCTCCAAAGCATGTTCTACTTCTCGGTTCTTGCTCTCGAGAGCTTTGTCCATATAAATACGGGTAACTACCCATGCAATCCATGCAATCAATGCGATTAATTCAACGATAAAATAAACCCGAAACGCTTTGGTTTCATATAATTCCTGTTTTCTGACGATGGTGTAAATCTGTTTTTCCGCTACATGATTGTACTTGTCCAATACGGCCAGATGGAACTGGAACGTACCGGCAGGAAGTCCTCTGTATTCTACCTCTCGCAGCTCTGACTGACGCACATCAATCGGATCCTTGTCATAGCCCTCCATATAATAACGAACAATCGGATCCTCAGCAGTATAATTAATGATTTCCGGTTTCAGAGTTAAAATAACATTTTCGCCGGATAACACGATATCCTCACTACGATCTACCACATGAGTGACATCATCAATCTTCATTGTATTAATAATCAAACGGAAAGATCTGACTCCCTGCTGGTATTCATTCAAATCCAGCTTGGTCACACCGGCATTGTTACAAATAAACCAGGTCTGATCCTGATCTACATAGTTCCAGGAATTGGCGGTAATCGTCTGACGCAGACCATTGATATAGTTCAGCTGTTCATAATGCAGCATTCCGCCTGCTAAAAGTTCCTCTTTATTCACGACATAAATACCTGCACTACCCGTTACAAATAAAACGCCGTTTCCATTATCGTAAATATCAAAATTGTTGCTGTACGGGAAGTTGGAAAGCTGTCTGATTTCATTCTTTTCAGTCATATAACAAAGACCATTACTGGTAACGATAAATACATTTTCATTATCTCGGTCCTTGACAATACGCAGGATAACTCCGGATCCGAGCTCATTGCTCGAATATGCATGCGTCACCTGACCATCCCTGACAACTGCGATACCGCCTCCGTCTGTTCCGACGAGAAGCGAGCCGTCTGCTCTTTGATGCATACAAAGCACGATGGAGTTGTTAAGTCCCGACTTCCTGTCAATGGTATAAGCAACCCTCATATCATCAATGACAGATACACCCATTTCACTGGCCACTGCCACCGTTCCGTCCTGAAGCTCGAGTGCCTGTCTGAATTTGGTTCCTACGACACCTTCGGCTTCTCCGATATGTCTGATTCTGGTACCATCTTTTTCTACACGAATCACATCACCTATTGAGGAACAAATCCAAAGTCTGTCTTTAGAATCCACAAATACATTTCGAATACGTTCACCCACCAGTTCTTTTGCGATTCGTTCCGATACGACTCCGTTGGTGTTTTTGTGAATCACATCCAGACCGCTGTCTGTACCACAATAAATCTTGTTGTGCCACAGAGTTACGGAGTTTACTACCTTTTCATCCACACCGGCAATGGTATATAAATCAGAAAAGGCTGACGGACAGAGTTTTAAAAGTCCCTGTCTGGAAGAACTAAACCAGATATTTCCCTGATAATCCACGGTCATATTGTCAATGGAACTACTGAATGCTCCGGTTGCCAAAAGATGCGGTTTATTTTTCTCATCAATATAACAAACACCGCTGTCTGAACATACGAAAATCGTGCCGTCTTCCATTTCATATGTATTGTTCAAAGCAGTTAACTCCGAACAGAAAATAATATCTCTCTGAACCAATGTACCGCCTACCGTCTCATAAACATAAAGACGGCCAACATCTGTCGTCACATAAAGACGGCCATCCTTGTCATAACGACAGCTCGTATACTTTTCATGATCACTTACGATACAGGTCTTAACTGTAGTACCTTCCAGCAGGAACAACTCCCCCTGTGCAGTAACTGCAGCCGTATGACCGCTTAAATCTGAGCTTAAGCTCTGAGCATACTGAATTTCATCTATAATTTCCTTGGTACGAATACCTCCGGATAACGATACCACCGCGAGGGAACTACTGGTACCGACCATATAATCACCGTCTGAGTTACGGACTATACTTCGAACCGAATTGGACGGAAGCCCGTTTCTGGTATCTAAAATATTGGATACTTCCTCACGGCTACAGATAGAAATACCCATATCATTGGTACCTACCCACAGTCTGCCTTCCTCATCTACATATAAATCATTTACGTTTTTGATAGAAGAATAATCATCCATATACTGGAACTGACTGCCGTTGTAACGATACAAACCGGCGTAGGTTCCGATCCAAAGCACACCATCGTTGGTGGCCACGATATCATTGGCTTCGCCGCAGGATAAACCGTTGGTATTGTTGTAAATCGTCTGAATATAAGACCTGTAATCTACTTCCTCTGTCTCATTCATTTTAGTCTGAGCAGCTGCTGTGTCAGTTGCCATCAAAATAGCAGAAAGCATACTGATAAATCCCAGCATGAGCGCCGGACCGATATTCTGGTTTTGATTTTTCTTTCCTTTTTTTCTGATTGCACGAACTGTCTTTACCAATAAAAACAAAATCGTCAAGGTCAGGAGCTTGTCTGCAAAGTCAACAAAAAATTCCCCGATTGTAGAAGCTAAAATACGATGAATGCCATGATGTTTCAAATAGATAACGATAGCATCCCCCCACTTATTCTCCACCAGACCTTCATTAATCCAAATATTCAAAGGCGTAGAAACAACAGTGGAAACTACCGTCAATAATGCGGCTACTTTAGATGCCTCAAAAAAGGAATCAATCATCCTTTTCTTGGCAGTCAGACCAACGATAAGACCGGTCCAGGCATTTACCACTGCATACATTAATACAATAGGCTCCTGAAGACCGTACATGAGATTTGCAGTGACACCGACAATTGCTCCGCAAACCGGTCCGTAAATATACGCACAAATTGCCGTACCAACGCAGTCCAGCCATAAAGGAAGCTCTGCCCTGATTGCCACTTCTTTTCCTAAATAATTGATTAAAATACAAATGACAGTTACCGAAAAAACGTAAATGTCTGCCAAAAGAATTTTCTTTGTATTCTGTAACATAATGAGTAATCACTCCGTTCGAAAATCCGTTTTCTATATGCTAAACATATCCCCAAATAGCTGTGCACCAGTCCATGTGCACATAGCATAACATAATTATACCATTTTTCGCAAAAAATACTATATTTTCCCGCAAAAAAACGCCTATAACGTTTGTTATAAGCGTTTTGGCCAATAATTAGTGTCTGTTCAGTTTGAACCCCATCACGGAGCCGATCACACCGCCCAGTATATGTGAAATATTCGAAATATTATCCCGCACGCTGACACCCTCAAATACCTGCTGACCGATGAAAATGACAGCCACCAGAATAAAGGTTAATGGAATCTCACCATTCTTAAATCCTGTAAATGAAATCATCAAAATGAAAGCAAATACCACACCGCTGGCACCGCACAAACCGACATTCGGAAACACAATATAATTAAAAAGGCCTGTCACAAAAGCGGTAATTACGATAATCTTGATTATCGTTTTGGATGAATATTTTTCCTCTAAAATAGGACCTAAGAGCAGAATGTATACAATATTGCCCCAAAAGTGCTCCCATCCGCTGTGACCAAATACATGTGTAAAAAATCTCAGATATGTCAGCGGATTTTTTAGGGACGAATGATACGTCATGAATAAAAGCTCTGTAAATTTTCCTCCGGAAATCACGCCGAGAAGCGTTGCCACAAAACACATAAATGCAAAACACAATACCACCGGCGAATTAAATACAATACTAATTTTCTTTTTCATTTCGTAACCTCTCCATTGTAACTATATATTATATTCCCTATCTGCGTCATAGGCAATAAACATACTATTTTCAGGCAGTGTCAAATCGTGTAAAATAATAACAGAAAATAGAAAAGGAGACAACTGATGCGCACGTTACAATTACCATCCGCAGACGGAAAGAATCAAATCATGGTATACATATGGGAGCCTGATGCACCCATAGAAGCAGTCCTGCAGATCTCTCACGGAATGCTCGAGCATATGAAACGCTATGATGATTTTGCCAATTTTTTGTGTCAAAACCATATCGCAGTCGTCGGAAACGATCACCTCGGCCACGGACAAAGCGCACCAAACGCAGAGGAACTCGGATTCTTTTGCAGCGAAAATGCGAGTGAAACCGTCGTAGAGGATCTGCACCGGGTAACCAAATTTATCAAGGAAACCTATCCTGAGCTTCCTGTCATCCTGTTAGGGCACAGCATGGGCTCCTTTTTAGCCAGAAGATATATCGAAAACTATGGCGTGGAAATAAACGGAGTCATCCTGAGCGGTACCGGTTCCATGCCATCTATTGTCTTATCCTTTGGTAAATTACTATGTAAAATTCTCGAAAAAATAAAAGGCAATCATCACCGCTCCCAGCTTATCAAAAAAATCGCCTTTGGAAGCTACCTTAATAAGATACCAAATCCGAGAACTGCCAGTGACTGGCTTTGCAAGGATGAACAAATCGTAGATGCCTATTGCCGCGATCCGTTTTGCACCTTTGAATTTACTGTAAACGGATACCATACCCTGTTTGACACCATGCAATATATGCAAAAACCGGAGCATATAAATAAAATCCCTCAGGATCTGCCGGTTCTGTTTGTTTCCGGAGATATGGATCCTGTCGGAAATTATAAAGAAGGAGTCTTAAAGGCTGCCCTGGATATGCAAAAAGCAAACCTGTCCAATGTTCAGGTCACCTTCTATCCCGGTGACAGACATGAAATCCTGAATGAACTCGACAGAAAAGAGGCTTACTCCGATTTACTGGACTTTATCATCACCTATACCTCATGAAGATTCGTGAAACAAAAGCGGAATGAATACCATTCCGCTTTTATTTTATACCACGATTAAAAATTCAT
>JAZUKG010000089.1:0-2987 GCA_045643145.1 Lachnospiraceae bacterium
TCACCGCAACCAACGGAAGAGCAAATAAGATATGTTGAGCAGTTATTAGAGCAAATTGATGTAAAAGAAGATGTAATTCCTGATTGGGGGAAATGTGAATTAGTATACCTCAAACAGGAAGACAGTTCAGAATTGTTCTTGTTTTACTGGAATGGAACAGGAACTGTTTACATAGTTGAATCATTTCTTTAATCAGAAAAATCAGAATTTGATGCGACATAGTATGTCTCACAGCAGAGAATACGACATTTGCTCGTTTTGTGTCCTGTTCTTTGCTGTGTAATTTTTTATAAAATTTGCGTGTAAGGAGGAACTGTTATGAATCAGCAGAAAATGGGAGCTTTCCTAAAAAAGCTTAGAAATGAAAAAGATTTGACGCAAGAACAGTTGGCAGAAAGATTTAATACTACACGCAGATCAGTATCACGTTGGGAGACAGGCTATAACCTTCCGGATATCGATATCTTGATAGAGATGTCTGATTTTTATGATGTTGACTTACGTGAAATACTGGATGGAGAAAGGAAAAACGAGAAAATGGATCAGGAAATGAAGGATACTGCAATTAAAGTTGCGGAATACGGTAATATTCAAAAGGAAAAGATGGCAAGGGTTACACTTGTATATTTTATACTGGGTATAGTTGCATTGATAGTAAATCAGGGAATGCAGTTTTTTGATTTGCCATCGACATTTTGGATTGGCTTTGCAAAAGGCGTAACTGCCGGCCTTGCATTATTATCTATGATTTTCGGGATATTGTATCTTACAGGGACTATGGCAAAAGTAAAGGATTTTAAATCAAGATTGTTTAAGTAATTTTCGGAGAAAATAATGAGCAAAGTGTTGGGTTCTTGGAGTGGAATGCGGAAGTATCTTGAGCAAGAAATGCTCGCAGATAGTCTTAAAAACCAAGTAAGGTATCGCTGTGCAGCCTACGTTGGCATGGATGGATGCCATGTTTTTGAAGTATTCATTAATGATACATTGGTAAAACGTTTTTCATGGGAGACGGTCAATACATATTTTATTGAGAACGGATATAAGGGTACTCGTGATTACTATGGAACCAACGAGTATTGGAACGGATTCATCAGTTTACTTGATGACATTCCGATGTCTCAAAGAACGGAATATACAGATGAAGAATTTTGTGAAGCCCTTGAGAAATACCGAAATCAGTCGATTTTAGAAAGCATTAACTCTGAAAATGTGCTTGTGCGGATGTTTGCAGTTTTGGATAGACGAATCGGAAAACGAACACTGATGGCTTTAAAAGATACCGTAAATGAGCAACCTGAGTGGCTTCAAATTTTTTATAAGTTGCGGCTTTCGGCAGAAGCTGTCGAATCTTGAATCACTGTCGTCAAGAGATATGAATTATAAATTTGAATTCAATGGAGTGAGGTTAGTATGAGTTGTATTATATACCAAGGGAAAAATTTATATTATGAGGTACAGGGGAGCGGCGAAACTGTTATTCTGCTTCATGGCAACACGGTATCCGGTAAGTTCTTCACACCTGTTCTTCCGATACTTGCAGAGAAGTACCGCGTAATTACATTGGATTTTCTGGGATGTGGACAGTCTGACCGAATTGATGTGTGGCCTGCTGATCTGTGGTATGAGTGGTCAAGGCAGCTTGTTGCTCTGTGTGATAAATTAGAGCTTTCCAAAGTAAAACTAATCGGCTGCAGCGGAGGTGCTCTTGCAGCTATCAATACCGCATTGGAAAATCCTGAGCTTGTCAATTGCGTTGTTGCGGACAGTTTTGAGGGATTAATAGCGAATTCAGAAATTACGGAACAGATTCGCATAGGGCGAAACTTTGCAAAACAGAATGCTGAATTCTGTTCAATGTTAAATGCAATGCATGGTGAAGACTGGGAAAGCGTTGTTGACGCGGATACGGAAGCAGTGATTGCCCATGCAAAGACTATCGGAGCATTCTTCCATAAACCCATAGAAGATCTGAAAGTGAAGCTTCTCCTTACAGGCAGTGCGGAAGATGAAATGTTTCCGAAAGGTCATTATGAAGAGCTTTTCAGGAACATCTGCAGCAAGACTTGTATGGCTAAGTCACATATTTTTGAACATGGCGGGCATCCTGCAATGATGAGCAATATGGGAGATTTCATTTCTTTATGTGAAGAATTCTTTGATGGAGGAGATAAAGAAAAATGGTACAATAACGTGAGGTAAATGCAATGGCTTTTGATTTCAAAAAGGAATACAAAGAATATTATATGCCCAAAAACAAGCCTGAAATCGTGACTGTCCCAAAGGCTAACTATCTTGCTGTGCGCGGCAAAGGTGACCCGAATGAGGAAGGTGGAGCATATAAGCAGGCTATTGGGGTTTTATATGCTGTCGCCTATACTTTGAAGATGAGCTATAAGACCGACTACTGCATTGAAGGCTTCTTTGATTATGTCGTTCCACCGCTTGAGGGCTTCTGGTGGCAGGAAGGCGTTGATGGAGTAGATTACAGCGATAAATCAACTTTTTGTTGGATTTCTGTGATTCGTCTTCCGGATTTCATAACAAAGAAAGACTTTGACTGGGCTGTTGAAACAGCAACGAAAAAGAAAAAGACGGATTGCAGCAGTGCAGAATTCCTGACAATAGATGAAGGCTTATGTGTACAGATTATGCACACTGGCCCATTCGATAATGAACCTGCTACAGTGGAAATCATGAATCAGTACATTGCTGAAAACGGATACGAAAATGATTTTTCAGATGTTCGTATTCATCACGAGATCTATCTTTCCGATGCCAGAAAAGTTGCTCCGGAAAAGTGGAAGACAGTAATCAGGCACCCTATTAAGAAGAGATAAAAGACTAATTCAATGGAGATCAACATGAAAGAAGAATGTTTAATATGCAAAGCACCTCTTGAATATCTTAACGAAGATATTGAAATGGAGTGTGCTATATGTCACAAAAAGGAACTCAGCAAGACGCGATGTGTGAAGGGTCATTAT
>JAZUKG010000090.1:0-4086 GCA_045643145.1 Lachnospiraceae bacterium
GACATCAATCGGTACATGTCCGTATGCCTGCACGGCATCGGTATGGAATACGATACCCTTTTCATGTGCGATGGCACCGATTTCCCGAATCGGCTGAATCGTACCGATTTCATTGTTGGCAAACATCACAGAAATCAGGATAGTATCTTCTCTGATCGCTGCCTTAAGTTCATCTAACTTCACTACTCCATTTTCATCTACATTGATATAGCTGATTTCATATCCGAGCTTTTCTAAATACTCGCAGGTATGCAAAATCGCATGATGTTCAATCTTGGTAGTAATGATATGTTTACCCTGTTCTTTTTTCGCCAGGGCCACGCCCTTTAATGCCCAGTTGTCAGATTCGCTGCCGCCGGAGGTAAAATATATCTCTTTTGGTTTGGCACCTAAAAAATCTGCTACGATTTGTCTGGATTCGTCTACTGCTTTGGTAGATTTACCGGCAAATCGGTAGACGCTCGAAGCATTTCCGAAATATTCCTCAAAGTATGGTTTCATCGCTTCAAAAACCTGCGGATCTGTCTGTGTAGTGGCCGCATTATCTAAATAAATGATATCGCTCATGTTCCTAATCACCTTTCTACTTTACATTTGTATGTAAGCCGTGTTATATTTCTCTTATACGATATACCTATTAACCCACCATGTCAATAGGTTTTAAGTTTTAACGGAGGATTACTATGATTTCAACAAAAGGACGTTATGCAATTAGACTGATGATTGATTTGGCTGAGCAGGGAACCTCCCATCCCGTGACACTCGACTCGATTGCCACCAGACAGGACATTTCCAAAAAGTATTTGGAGAGCATCGTAAAGCTCCTGGTCGGCGGTAAACTGGTAAAGGGAACGAGCGGAAAAAACGGCGGTTACTTTTTGACCCGAAAGCCGGATGAGTACACGATTTTAGAGATTTTAAATATCACAGAAGGTTCTATGGCTACGGTAGCCTGCCTCGAGGAAAGCGCCGAGAAATGTCCTCGAATGGAGAAATGCAAAACGGTATCCATGTGGCGCGGATATGACAATTTGGTCAACGATTATTTTGGTAAAATTAAAATAAGTGATTTGATGTAAAACATCAAATCACTTAACTATTATAAATTCTTTCTCTTTGTTTTTTCGTAATATAATCCTGCAGTTTATTTGGTATATTTCGGATGATAAATCCATACAGCACTTCTGTTTCCTGCATCACCACTCGCACGAGCTCTCCCTTGATCAGGAATTCATATCCTCTGTCTTCAAAGGTTAAATATACGATATCCCCTTTTACGATTTCCAGTGGCTGAGCGGCCGTTACAGCAAATCCGCTCAGAGAAATATCTTTAATCGTTACATCTGTGGTGCCGCATTCTGCTTCCATAGAGCCTGTCACTTCTACATCGACTCTGGCGCATTCTCTTCGGTTTATTTTTGTACTGCTGGTTAGGACAAATAATACATACTGGTTTTGAACACGTTGAATCTGACAATTGGTCCACTTGATAGGCTGCTTGTCTTTTTCATAATATGTCACTTCAATATGTGTGTTTTTAAAATTGACAGCTTTATTTGTCGGCAGCTTTAGCTGTATATATGTCACACCGGCTCTGACCGGTTTATCTTTTGTGCCAATAAACATACCCTCTGAATTATTCACGGTAACTTTAATCGCTAGCTGGGCATTTAATGGTAATTCATTAATATCCATAAATAATCGGTTCCTTAATCATTTGTTCCTTTACCTGAAATCGGACTGCTGATTGTCTGATACATTTCAGGTCTTCTGTCTCTGTAGATTCCCCAGGAGAATCTGTCTGTATCCATTATATCTAAATCAAGCTCTGCATACAAGATTTCTTCTGTATCTTTACTACCATCTGCTATTATAGCACCTGTGTTATCTGTAATAAAGGAGCTACCATAAAATTTCAATTCTGACTTTTGTCCGCCGTTTTCTACGCACGGCTCTACTTTTTCTGTGCCGATGCGATTGGCCGCTACGACCGGCATGAGATTGGCTGCTGCATGTCCCTGCATCACGCGTCTCCAGTGTCCGCTCGAATCTACATTCAGAATCGGCTCAGAACCGATTGCAGTCGGATACAATAAAATTTCTGCTCCCATCAATGCCATCGATCTCGCACATTCCGGGAACCACTGATCCCAGCAGATACCTACACCGATTTTTCCGTATTTGGTTTCCCATACCTTAAAGCCGGTATCACCCGGTGTAAAATAGAACTTTTCCTGATAATAATGATCATCCGGAATATGGGTCTTTCTGTAGATTCCCAGTTTGCTGCCGTCTGCATCGATCATAACCACGGTATTAAATACACTATTGCCGCATCTTTCATAGATGCTGATCGGTAATACGACGCCAAGCTCCCCGGCTACCTCTGTAAAGGCAATGACTGCATCGTTTTCCTCGACCGGCTTGGCATAGGAATAGTAGTCATATCTTCTTTCCTGGCAAAAATACGGTCTTTCAAATAATTCCGGCAGCAAAATAATCTGCGCGCCGTTATCAGCGGCTTCTCTGACCATCTTTTTTGCTTTTTCTATGTTTTCTTTTATAGCGGTGCTCATCTGCATCTGCACTGCAGCTACTTTCACATTTCTCATGTTTTTTCCTTTCATGATATGCCTTGATTGCATGTAATCAAGGCTCACCAATTTTTCTATAACCGGTGGCTATGCGATACCTACCTCTATGGCCGGGGAATCTGCTGTGTAATACAGTGTATATTTCCGCCGCCTGTCAGAATGTCTCTCGCATAGATTCCTACGATTTCTCTATCAGGGAAACATTCTCCTATGATTTCGAGTGCCGGCTGGTCATTTTCATCGCCAAACTGCGGCACGAGTACGCAGTCATTTGCAATGTAGAAGTTTATGAAACTTGCCGCCAGTCTTTCTCCCACTTCTCTGAAATCCTCGCCCTCTTCAAACTCGTATCCTTCCAGATCCTCCGGTGTGATACAGATAGGCTGTTTTGGAATCGGCAGCTTTCTGACTTTTAGTTTTCGTCCCTTGGCATCGGTTTCCTTTTCGAGAATTTCCAGTGCTTTTTTGCTTCTGTCATATTGCGGATCCTCTGTATCATCGGTCCATGCCAGCAGCACCTCTCCCGGCGCTGTAAAGCAGCAGAAATTATCTACATGCCCATTGGTCTCATCATTATAAATTCCCTCCGGAAGCCATATAATTTTTCTCACTCCCAGATAATCTTTTAACTGCTTTTCAATTTCTGCTTTTGTCATCTGAGGGTTTCTGCCCTGGCTCAGTAAACACTCCTCGGTCGTAATCAATGTTCCCTCTCCGTCTACATGGATGGAACCGCCCTCCAGTACAAAGTGTCTCGCATCATAGACCGGGGTTTTCAGCTCAGAAGCGATTTTGTATGCGACCTCCTGATCCTGATCCCAGTGGGCATACAGACCGTCATACTCGCCGCCCCAGGCATTAAACTGCCAGTCGATGGCTCGAAGATTGGCTGCTAAATCCTGGTCTGCATCCGATTTTCGGATCACAAAGGTAGCCCCTGTGTCTCTCGCCCAGGCATCATCTGTTTCAGCCTCTATGATATGAATATTCTGCGCGTTTGGATTGATTTTTGAGTCCAGCATCTGATGTACATTCTCTATATGTTCTTTTCCTGCTAATACATAGACCTGTTCACACTCAGAAAGTGTCCATATAATTTCTCGAAAGGCTTCTCTGGCCTTTTTTGCCCCGTAGTTCCAGCTGCCGGGTCTGTATGGCCATATCATCAAAGTCCCCAGGTGCGGAGCATATTCAGCCGGCATAAAAAAGCCGTCCTCTGATGGTTTTGTATGTAAATATTGTTTTGTCATTCTATTTTTTCCTGTTACCAGCGTTCTCAGTTTCCTGTAATCTTTATTTTCTGCATTCTTTTCCGGTTTACGGATCGCGGATATCAGCTCAGTCTCTGTTTAAAATCCTCGTAGCCAAATTCCCGGATGATTCTGCATTCACCGCTTCGTTTCATCGCTGCGATGGCCGGCAGCGGAATTCCGTTAAAGGTATTGTTTTTTACCATGGAGTAAATCGCCATATCTTCAAAGACCAGCTTGTC
>JAZUKG010000091.1:0-2224 GCA_045643145.1 Lachnospiraceae bacterium
GCAGGCCGCATAAGAGATCCGACAGGATCTTCTATGGGGTAGGGGCAGTGTCCCCAAAAGAAGGACAAATCCGTGCAGAACGGAAATGCGAACGTAAAAAAAGGCGCCATGAAAAAATCAAAATGATTTTTTCACAGCCCCATCTGATAATTCATTTGCATATAAAAGACATTCGAGTATTGTTGCCTGCCTGAATAATCATTTGGAAAATGATACTTTTTTGAAATCTGATATTCATGCTTTTTTTGATTCGATTCCTTTGGAGAATATGAGAAAACAGCTAGACTATTACTGGATGCGAACGAATTTTGAAAAGTATCTTCCATGCTGTTTTTATCAGAATCGTCTTCCGCTCGGTTTTGTAACATCACCGATGTTGTCGGACATTTATTTGCATAAACTCGATGAGTACTTTGCCGCAAAAGAGGACATTATTTATACGAGATATGCGGACGACTTTATTATTTCCGCAACTGGCGAGAAGGCTATGGACATTCTTCGTGATGTGAATGTCGAACTGATTTCGAAACTGAATGATTATTCTTTGGAAGAAAATCAGAAAAAGACATACATTCGGCAGTTGAAACAAAACGGAGATGCTATTCGGGTTTTGGGATTAAATATTGTATATGTTGAACCCGGTAGCAACAGAATATCTGTCAGTGACAAGTTTATTCGCGAAATCAGTATTAATTACTGCTATTATCTGGAACAACTGAAAAAACGTGACCTGGACGAACGCGAATTGGCAGATTTGTTTGCGATGGTCTATGGAAAAATGGAGTATGTTAGGTGCTGTAGTTTGCAGAGCTATGCGAAATTGCAGAAAATGCTTTCTGTAAAATTGGGCAGGGATGTTCAGATGAATCGTGATTATTTGCAATTGGGTGAATGAGCCGACAACATAAGTAGCTTCTTGAATGTGTTAACTTCAACCACCATTTCGGGCAGCGATGCCCCCCAAAATGGATAAATGAGATTGCGAGGAAAATATAATGGTTAAAGAATTGGTTCATAGCCCGATGTTTCTTGCCCAGAAATCGGAGCCTGCGACCGAGGCAGACAAACAGGTGATAACCGACCTTCTGGATACGCTCCGGGCTCATAGTGACACCTGTGTTGGAATGGCGGCGAACATGATTGGGGTAAAGAAGAACATCATTGTGGTCAGCCTGGGATTTATGCAGATTGCAATGGTAAATGCGAGAATTGTGAGCAAAAAGAAGCCGTTCAAGACAGAGGAAAGCTGCCTGTCTTTATTTGGCGGGCCGAGACCGTGTACCAGATATGAAGAGATTGAAGTTGAGTATTTGGATGCGAACTTTAAGCCCAGGAAGGAAAAGTTTACCGGTTGGACAGCGCAAATAATCCAGCATGAGCTCGATCATGTCGACGGAGTATTGATTTGACAAATAAGGGAAAATGAAGAATATGTATGATACCACGAAAGCCGATTGGAAGCTTTTTACGAGAAAGGCTTCAGTGAGGAATTGATTGAAAGAGTTAAATCCTTGTACAAGTCGTTCGGCTATTGGTGGGAGCAGCAGATTTGGTGAAAGGCAATGCATTTGTTTTCCGGATGCATTTGTAAGAGGTATCAGCTATGAACATTCAGATTTTCGGCACGAAAAAGTGCTTCGATACAAAGAAAGCGGAGCGTTATTTCAAGGAGCGCGGCATTAAGGCTCAGTTCATCGACCTGAAGGAAAAGGGGATGAGCAAAGGCGAGCTGACTTCGGTTATTCAGGCGGTTAAAGGCATGGAAAATGTAATTGATCCCGACTGCAAGGATAAGGACGCGCTCGCATTAATCAAATATATTTCCGAAGAGGACAAGATGGAAAAGCTGCTTGAGAATCAGCAGGTGCTGAAAACTCCGATTGTCCGTAACGGAAAGCAGGCAACAGTAGGATATCAGCCGGAGGTTTGGAAGGGCTGGAGTTAGGGCGGAACCTGTTTATCCATGAATTGTGGCGTTTTAAAAAGAATAGTCAGGAGATCATCGAAACTGAGCAAAGCTCCATGTCAAGATGATGTGCAGAAGAAAAAGGCTTATCCCGGTATCGCTGAGATAAGCCTTTGCCTTTAAAGAATTGTAAGGATAAACTCGTAGGAGGTATTCATAAGGTTATAATTGATATACCTGATATCATCATATTTGCCATTATGCATATATTCAAATACATATTCACCAAACATATGAAAAGGTGATCTTGTAAAAGGT
>JAZUKG010000092.1:0-1846 GCA_045643145.1 Lachnospiraceae bacterium
GACCGTTACAAAACGGGATTGGGTAAACTATCACCCAATGAGTTTTACAATTATATAACTACAGGTGAATATCCTACAACAATGTTACGATAAGTATCCTAAAAAATGTCTGTCGTGTCCTTGACACGGGTAGTAGTTTAAGGAGAAAAATATCCTAATTCACTATATTTCCTGAAAATAGGATATAAAATGACAGAAATGAAGTCAAAAAAGTATATTTTTGTATCCTAAATATTTGAATAAATACATTTTAGTACATATTGGTTAACATAATTTTGGCATTTCTAAACATCTCTGCGCATCGCCATCAGTCAAAAAGACTATATATCAGTTTCCCCCATTTTGTTTATCCCGTGCGTCAGAGGATTAGAAGGAGACTCTGTCTCTTTTTGTGCCTCCTCTTTTTCCTGACGTCTTCCTTTCTGATTCTGAAAAATCCTGGAAAAAATGTCAAAGGTTCTCTGGTGAATATTCTTCACTACGCTGACTGTTTTACTTTAGATAAGTTGAACATTCATCAGGACAAACTGGTACGGTACGAACACGATGACAGTATCCGCATTTTCTCCTCAGAAGAAAAAGCAGCCGTAACGGATCTTGCTTTCAAAGAAGCTGCAGCCAAGAAGAACTCTCTTCCTTTTGCCATACCGCTGCTTTTCAATACAGGATTAAGGACCGGCGAATTATGTGCTCTGAAATGGAAGGACGTTTCACCATCATTCATTAATGTTCATGCTGAGATGATTGAAGATTCAGATGACGAAGGTAACTTTACCGGTTACAAATATGTTGATCATACAAAAACAAAAGCCGGTATGCGTAAAGTCCCAATCAATAAGGAGTTAAGCAAAATACTTCTTTTGATAAAGGAATACAACCTTGGAAGAGGGATTCCAAGTTCACCTGACAGTTTCATTTTTTTGAGACTTCGAAAGGGAGAGTATCTTCCACCATCGACCAGATGTTTCGATGCGAGGCTTAGACGATATTGCAAAGAAGCAGGCATGGAAAACCTTAAGTCCCAGCACGACATTCGTCGTACTTTTGCAACCGATTTATTTTATTTTGGAATGAATCTTAAAGACATTCAAAAGATCATGGGACACAGCAGTATATCTCAGACTGAAGAGTATATTTATCACAAAGAAACAGGTGATGCTAAGGACTTTTTAAATGCCATAAATGCTTAATATATCGGGAAAAATGGGCTTTTGAACAAATTTGAACAGCCTTTTCGAATTCTTAGACAACGAAAAACCCCGAAAACATCACGTTTTCAGGGCCTCAAAACAGCGTGCGTTAGAGGATTCGAACCCCCGACCTTTTGGTCCGTAGCCAAACGCTCTATCCAGCTGAGCTAAACGCACATTTATCTTTGTCACTTTCGCAACAAAGGTAATTCTATATCACAAGCATATCTTTGTCAAGGACTATCAACCCAATCAACTCAGACGAGGCAAACAGCCTGTGAGTAACTTCTTACTTGCAGGCTACAACCGCAAGGTCCATAATCTGAGCCATCTCCATCTGGCTGGCTTCTCCGATTACGGAAACGCAATAGTGAACATCTCCCACATACCAGTCGTAAATCTCTGCGTTACCGGATTCCGAAATCCTGTGAGTCATTTGAAGTCCGTCATAATCAAAGTCCATGACTTCCATATTATCGTCATAAATTCCGGAAATATCTTCGGTAGTTTTCTGGGCACGAATGTGAATCTTCAATTCATCGCCTACACCCTCTTTAGTATCCTGTATCTCTGCAAGTTCACCACCGATAATAAAATACTTAGGTTCATCAAGGTAGAGTTCCTCGGCATCAATCTCAATTCCAAGTTGCTCTTTA
>JAZUKG010000093.1:0-1661 GCA_045643145.1 Lachnospiraceae bacterium
TTATGGCATGGGTGGCATTTGCAATGTCATTTACCATTTGCACAGTTATAAGTGTATTAATACGTAAATTACAGGAGAATGCAGAAAATAAAAAGATGGAGCAAGCTTTGGCTAAAATAAAAAAGCAGGATGGAGCAGAAACTTGAAATTTTCTGTGGCTAAGTGATAGTGGTGTATCGTTGAGATATAGTGACAAAACCAATTTACACACAAAAAAGCCTCTACGAAAGTGGAGGCTTTGTGCGGTCTGACACGTTTTGAGAACTGGGGCTCTGGGAACCAAAGTTAACACTATTCGCCGTAATTAGTAAACTTTTGTTGGTTGTATAGGATTCAACCAAATGTTACACTTTTCATACAAAGATGATTTCTGCTCTTTTATAAGCGCATAGGGCTCATTGAGTTTATATATACTATTGGGGTCAATCCAAGTTGTAATACTGGTTATTTATTTGATCTATTTGGTAAATACTGTTGTGAGGAAAGGAAAAACGAATGAAAGTATATAGCAATTCATTTGAAAATAACGGAATGATTCCAAAGAAACATACAGGATACGGGGAGGATAAATCACCGGAGATGATTCTTTCGGGTGTACCGAAAGAAACGGTTTCTTTAGCGATTATTCTCGATGATTTGGATGTTCCGTTTACGAAAAACTATAATCACTGGTTGGCATGGAATATTCCAAATCTGGAAATGATTCCGGAAGGACTGCCTTCGGGAGCTGAGATTGATCAACCAATAAAAGCCTGTCAGGGAACAGGATGGGGAAAAAATTGTTACCGTGGACCTAAACCGCCTTTTTTCCTAAAAAAAGCACATAGGTATGTATTCTATATTTATGCTTTGGATACCGAATTGACTTTGAGCAAAAATGCGAAGAAAGAAGATCTTGTTGATGCGATGCAAGGTCATATATTGGCAGAGACAAAGTTAACAGGATTATATAAGAATGATTAGATGATTAAGAGGGGTACGGTATGAGAGAGTATAGCAGACAACATAAAGAAGTTTGGGAATTTGATGCCTATAATTGGGGGAAGGAATGAAGTATGTGTACAGGATTTGTAAGAAAAGGAAAAGATATTATTACAGGCTTTAATTTTGATATGAATATCGGCGGAATGGACTACTGCCCTGTCATCGAAAAGGACAGGGTCTTTCTGGGCATGCGGTTTTCTCCGGAAATTCTTGAAATGATGCCTGAGGCTGTCAGACCGAAGAACGGGATAAGGTTAATCCAGGGTGTCAGTGCCGGCGGACACGTGGCGGGTCAGCTCATGAATCTGAATTTTTCAAAAGTACCTGAAGTTTATGAGCCGGAGATGCTGACTAACGATTTGCTGACGGACATGTTTGTTACGAACAGGTCTTCAGGCAGCCAATTGGTGAAACTGCTGGAGGAAAGGCAAGTCTGCAACATTCCGGGAAACATTCCGGGAAACACCGGGACATCTGTTGCACTTCACGGTTTATTTGTGGACCCGGACGGAAACATTGTGTTTGTGGAACCTGGCAACGGATATGCCGTGATTCGCGAAAAGTATTTTACAATTACGAATTTCTCAATTCTGGAGCCTCCGATGGATCTGAATGAGGCACAGTTCGGTTTCTACGGCGTTGATCGTTACAGAAGATCACTCGGCATTCTGAAAAAC